>JAPDPT010000034.1 GCA_034506315.1 candidate division KSB1 bacterium
CAGAGGCAGGTCGTACGACTCGCGTTCGTACTTTACATCCTGTCCGAAGTTGCGGAACGCGAAGGCGAGGATGAGTCCACGGAACCCAGTGTCGTAGGATGTTCCGAAATCGAGGGCGAAGACCGTACGCTTGGCATCGTGGGCATCCTGCTTCCAACTACCGTCTGGCCTCTGATAGGCGATGCGCGTCTTGACGCCCGTGCCTCCCAGTAGGTCCTCGTGGGCCACTTTAACCTGCCCGCCGATCGCGAAGCGGTCCGAGATCTGCCGGGCGTAGGCGAATCCGAACATGTACTGGCTTGGCTCCAGGGTTCCAATGTCGCCGTACCCGCCCAGTTTTCCGGCGTCGATTTCCGTAGCGGGAATCGGGTCGCCGTAATCGTAGTACATGAAGCTTGCCCCAACGACGCCCAGGGAGCCCAAATTCACAGCAGCGGCTCCCGCCATGATTTTGGTATCGATGAGCCAGTCCATATTGGAGACCATTACCGCGCGGCCGTTTACGTAAGCCAGCCCGGCCGGGTTGTAGAACAGGGTAGCGGGGTCACCGCGCAGGCCGAGAGCGGCATCGGCCATGCCCATCGAGCGGGCACCGGCTCCTAATCGCAGGAAAGGCATAGCGGCCTGTCCCGCGCGCTTCCAGTCAGCCAGATCATCGATCATCTGAATGATCTTCAGCTTCTGCGCCATCACGGGGCCTGCCAGGACGAGGCCCAGGCCCGTCAGCACAGCCGCTATAAGGATCGCCCGTCTCATCGCCTTTCTCCTCAGATTGGCCTACCTTACCACCGCCACAGTTGGCCAACGACGGGGGTAGAGCCATCGTCTTCCCGCCGCTCAGCGGATGATCACGAACTTCCCCTTGCCGACCTGGCCTTTCAACGGGCCCTCTGTCACCTCGATGGTGTAGAAGTACACACCGGAAGCGGTGTACTGGTTGTAGTCGGTGATGGAAGGCCACCACCGCTCCTCCGCCGAGCCGGAAGTGTGCTCCAGGGTCTTAATGTGATCGCCCACGGAGTTGTAAATGCGGATGATGCACTTGGGCGGCAGGTTGATGAAAGCAATCGTATTCTGCTCGCGCGCTCCGCCATCGAAGTTGAAGCCCGTGGTGTTGTGCGCTGCGTCCTCCTTGTAGGTGCCGCCGCGCACGTTGAACGGATTGGGCACCACCCGCACCATATCCAACCGGTTCAGCCCCGCCCGGAATGGGACCACGGCCTGATTGGTGCGATTGAAGTAGTGCGAGCTCTCCAGGCCGGAAGCGTCGACGGCCGTCACGTAGTAGTAGTACGAGAAGTTCGGGATGAGGCCCGTGTCCTCATAATGAGTCCCTGTACCTTCCCAGATCCGGTCGTAGACGCGGGTATTGTTCACACCGCCCGCTGCTCGGTACACCCGGTATTTGACAGCCCCTGCCACCGGGGTCCAGTCGATGAAAGCCTTTTCGGGACCGGAGCGCAATGTGATGCTCGGAGGATCTGGCGGGAAAGGCACGTTGAAGTTGGGAAAGCGGCTCCAAACTTGAGCCGCGCGATCCAGGGTCTCCCACAAGAGCTGCTTGCCGCCCTCGTAAATCTCCTGCTTAGCCGCCGCTGCGCTATACCCCTGGTTCTTGACCTTCCATCCCAACTCGATGGACCGAGCTTCGGGAATGTGAGCCGCCGCCATAGCGTAGACGATGTGGATGGACTCTCCGAAGCCGAGGTTGTAGGGCCCGAAGCCCAGCATCGGAGCGTACTTCGCCAACGGAGTCACTTCCTGGTAGGGATTCGCGGAGAAGCCCTCCATGTAAGGCGGCTTGCCATCTTGGCCGCTGAGGTAATTGTAAGCATCCGGCATCTTGTCGGGAGCCATGATGGGGACGAGGTGATCCTGGTACTTCACGTACCGGAACACCGCGGGCTGACCCGGATCATCGGTGGGACTTTGCGAGGTCGATACGTGCAGGATCCTATATCCGGTGATCGTGGTCGAGCAGTATTCGCCCGTGGGGATTTCCGCTGTGCCCTGGGGGCCGCCGCGCGGATCAAACTGGTCGTCGCCCGGGATATCGCCCGCATCGCCATCCCAGAACCACATGGTACGCGTGGTGGGATCGTAATCAAGCAGGTGGTCATGTTCGCCGTCGTAGATCTGCCCTGCGTACACGACCCAGTCTTCGTCGGGCATCAGCAGTTGCGCAAGGCCAATCCACAGATCCTGCAAGGTCTGTCCAGGCTTCTCAATGCCCGGCTTCGCCGCTGCACAGTCCCCGGTGTTCGTGATGGTCACGTCGCACAGGATGAAATTGGCATACTCGACATTGGTGAAAGCGTACCATTTTGCCTCGAAGGTGAGGCCGAGGGGGTGGGACCACTTGGCATGGAGCACACCGTCCGCCTTCAGGCTTGGATCCAGCGTGAACGTATTGGCCGGTTCGAAGGCGACGGGAATCTGGCTATTCCCGTCCACGGTGACGTCGGGTTTGCCCACCCTCCGGTAGTAGATCTTCGTACCGTCCCAATAGGGCTGGTCAATGAGCGAGTTCAAGCTAACGGGCCCATTGTCGGTGAGGAAGATCGGGTAGGTTTCGCCAGCCCGCAGCACTGCCTCGGCCCCTGCGTTCCACTGTCCCGCCGGGGGTGCGGTCCAGTTCTTGGCCCCAGCCCACCAGGAGACGTACCCACCCATGGGACGGCCGCCAAAGGCATCTACGTGTGTCTGGAAGTCTTTGTCGACGCCGTGATACCCAATGTCGGCTTGCTGGCCCGGGGGGATCCACTTTTCAAACGGCGTCAGGAAGTAGGCAGTCATCTGCCCGTCGCCCGCCCCCCAGGTGGCTCCCTGCTTGTCGAGGCACAGGTTCAGATAGTTCACCGTCATCACACGCCAGTCCTGAGCACCGGCCCTCGCCACGAAGCACAAGAGGGCCGCGATTCCCAGGGCAGCGATCCACGCTCTTCCCTTTCTCACGGCCGCACCTCCCTCGTTCGAAAATGCCAGCCTGCTTCCCTCAGGTCAGTGGCGGGATTCAGGGGCCGGCTTCTCAACCGGCCCCCTCCCCTCTCGGGTCAGATCAGAAGTAGAGTCGCAGGCCGAACCAGTAGTCGCGCGGCATCCCATAGAAGATGTAATAGCGCTGCGGCATGTACTTTTCGTCGACCTCGTCTCCCCATTTCTTGCCCTGCTTGAAGATCTGCTGGGCGTAGGCCAGGCGAGCCACTCTCTCGTTACCCCGGTCCTGGCGGCTCATAAGATCGCTCCACGAATCCACGTTTGTGTAGCGCAGGTTCTTGACGTTGAACAGGTTCCAGATCTCCATGTACAGGCCCGCATTGATCCCTGCCACCGTGAACCGCTTCTCCACGTGCAGATCGGTCCAGTTGTAGTCCTTGAAACGATGGTTGTAGACCCCGCGCAGGCTCGCCAGAGCGTCGGGGTTCCAGGTGTAGGGAGCACCCTGCCGCCAGGTATGGTAGACCGAGAAGAACCAGTTCCCGAGCGGCCGGCTGCCGAGGAACATGGGCCCAAAGCCGAACTCCGGTGGCAGGACAAGGGAGAGGCTGAACTTCGCTGCCCAGCTTCCGGGATACTGTACATTCACGTCGGGATTGGACACCGTGCGGAGGTAGCTCATGTAGGTCGGATCCGTGGCAGCCTGCCCGCTTTCCGGATCGTAGAGGTTGCTCCAGCCGTACCGGCTTACCTTCTCGCGATTGTACTCCACATTGGCGAAGCCCGTGATGTAGCGCCCGTACCGCTTGGCCACCTCGAACTCGATGCCCTTAATGTCGCGGGCGTTGGCATTAATGGCGTAATCGTGACTATGGCCGTCGCGCGCCCGCAAGCTGAGGTTATCCAGCTCGTCGGTCACGTCCTTGTAGTAGCTCCGCAACGTGATCACCCAGTCGCGGAAGAGGTTCTGCTCGTAGCCTGCTTCGAACTGGATGGTGCGCGGCATACGCAGCCAGGGGTTCCCCATCTCCTCCAGAGGCTCGTCGTAACCCAGCTGGACGCGGTACAAATACTCACGCGACGGCTTCTGGTAGAAGTGGCCATAGTTGAAATAGATCTTGCTTTGCGGCCCGATCGGATGCGAGACACCCAACCGGGGACTCACCCGCACCTGGAGCGGAGGATGCGTATCGGGTTTGAGCCCATAATAGTTCTTTCCGGCCTTGTCGGCCACCGGACCGTAGTTGAGATATTGGAGGTTCCAGTAGCTCGCGCCGCCCGGGTAGAAGATGTCGTTGCGATCGTACCAATTGTGGAATGGCTGGAAGGCATCCACGCGCAAACCGATGTTGAGGATCATGCCGCCGTACTCCATTCGGTCCCGTACGTAGGCGGCGCCATACCACTGGAACACGTGCACATCGTGGAAATTGGCCTGATCCCCGGGCGCTCCAGGCTCGTCGCCGGTGTTTGGTCTGAGATCGGGACCGTATTTGCGGAAAGCCTCATTCACCAGGTACAGGTAGTTCTCTGTGTAGCCGTTCTGTTCGAAGATGTCGTCGTACTGCCATTGGAAGCCCAGCTTGATCTGGTGGTTGTTCGTGATCTGGCTGGTCAAGTCTCCGGAGAGGAATACCGTTTTGTCGGTGCCGAGGTAGAGACCGCGACCATCGCCTTCGCCCCGCAGCCGGTAGAGATTGAGAATATCCCGGTCATCTCCCTTCTGGTACGCCCAGCCCTTGGGTGCCTCATCCAAGGTGACCGGGCCAATGGAGATCACCGCACCCAGATTGCGCTCGCGCAGGTTCGGGATCTTGAATTTGCGCGCCCGCGTGTACTGAGCCCGCACCTCGTAGAAGGTCTTGGGGCTCAGGGTATGCGTCCAGGTGGCTCCGAGGAAGTTGTAGTAGCGGCCCATCGGGACGATGCGCGAGTCGTGGGCGTACACAAACTCATTGCTGTTGTAGGCGCTGAAGATCCGCGCCACGCTACCCGACTGGGCGGTCCGATAGGGCTCATAATCGCCCCAGTGAACATCCCGGACGTCGGAGTACATGTCCTGCACCATCAGGCGCTTGTCCGCGCCAAACTGATGGATCAACTTCAAGGACGTGGTGCTGACTTCCATGTAGGGCATGGCCACGAAGAAGGGATACATCGTGTATTCGCGGCGGTGCGTGGCCACGAAGCTCATTCGGTCGTAGAAAGGTACCGGTCCGCCGATGGTGAGGTCAAAATTCCAGTCGGGATTGTAGCCGTAGTAGTTCAGCGGTCCACGGTGGATGGTCCAGCTATCGTAAAGGGCATCTACCGTGCCGAACTTCGCATCGTTGTACAGGACGTTGCCCTTGCCATCCTCCGAGCGATGCTGCCAGCGCCAGACCTGGAAGGCCTCCCAGGCCGAAAGCTTCTGGTTGTGGAACTTGTTCTTCGCGGCCCAAGCTTCCCAGCCGTCGAAGTCCGGCTTGCCGTTGCCGTCACGGTCGGCCGACGGCTTCCCGTCGTTCCAGGCGTAGCGCCCGTACTCCCACCAGTTCTTATCGCTGTAGATGTAGGGGCCGAAGTGTTTAAGTCCGGGGTGGTCGGGGTCGTCCCCGCCGATCAGCGGGCTGATTTGTCCTTCGAAGTTAACGAAGAATTTCCGGCCGGGCGTGCGGCTGACAACATTGACCACGCCGCCTCGGGCATCACCATACTCGGCGTCGAACGAGCCTGTCAGGAGCTGGATTTCCTGGACGTTGGTCTTGGGCAGATAGTCGAAGGGGCGCGTGTCTTGCTCGTCCTTGAGGTTCATGCCGTCGAGCACATAGGCGATCTCGCGCTCATCGCTGCGTCGGATGACCAAACCCTCCGCGTCAGCCGACACGCCCACCTGTGTGGTCAGCACCTGCTGCAGGTTGTAGGCGGTCGGCAGCTTCTGGACGATGTCGGCCGAGATGTTGGTCTGGGTGTAGGAGACATCCCTTCGCACAAGCTCCCGCTCGGCCGTCACCACCAGCGCCCGCTCCACCTCGATCACTGTGGCCTTCAACTGGAAATTGAGGGAGGTGGTGCGGTCCACAAACACCGGCACTTCGGTCTGCTCCACCGGTGTGTACCCAATCATTTGAGCGCGGACGGTGTACGTGCCGGGCGGCACTCCGATGATGAAGTAGAAGCCGTTCTCGTCGGTGGCCGCTCCCATCTGAGTGCCGACGATCACCACGTTCGCTCCCGGGAGCGGCTCACCGGTGTCCGCGTCCCTTACGGTGCCGGAGATCTTTCCCGTGGTTCCAGCCAGGAGCAGGGAACTCAGGCCCGCACAGGTCACCGCCACCGCAAGGGTCGAAAGCACCCTCAGCAGACGTTTGGCCGCCATCCTCGTTCCCTCCACCTTTGGTCACCGCAGCCGTCTTGCTCGAAAGCGCACAACTCCCCCTCCCTTTGCGCTCGCCAAGACGCCAGGGCACCACCTCCTTGCGCGTTGTGTGGCCTCAGCACAGACGGCTTCCTATTGACCGACTATCGCTGCTCCACACGACCTTCGGATGACCAGCTCCGTGGGGATTTTTACCGCGCGGGGTTGGGCGCTGGGGTTCTCCATGGCCTCGAAGAGCAACTCCACAGCCAGGCGACCCATTTCTTCCTTGTCGACGCGGACCGTTGTGAGGGGGGGATCCAGCAGCGCCGCTGTCTGGATGTCGTCGAAACCGACCACCGCCACATCGCCGGGGACCGATAGGCCCAGGTCCCGCGCAGCTTCGATGCCGCCCAAAGCCAGCAAATCTCCTGAATAGAAGATCGCCGTCGGACGATCGGGCTTCTCCAGCAGCTCTCGACTCGCGGAGCGGCCTTCCTCCTGCGAGTATGCCACCTCCACGCACCACTCCGGACGGACCGGCAGTCCGGCCATCTTCAGAGCCACTGCGTAGCCGCGGAAGCGCTCCTGGACGTGGTAGAAGGTCCGGCGTGTCCCCACAAAGGCGATGCGCTCATGCCCGAGGGACACAAGATGCTGCACGGCAGCCATGGCTCCGCCGAAATCGTCGGCGCACACGCTGGGTACCGGAGGATAATCCACACGATTGGCCAGGAGGACACAGGGGATGTGTTTTGCTTGGAGGGATTCGATCAGGGTCTGCCGGATCTCCGGACCGCCGAGCAACAGTCCGTCAACTTTCCGTTGCCGGACCACCATGGGTAGGTCTCCTTCGTCCAGCTGCTGCATCACGAGGATCAGGCTGTAGCCTCTCCTCGCAAGCTCCAGCTCTGCCCCCTTCGCCACGTAGTTGAAGAAGTCGTCGAAACGTGGCGGATGACCTACCACCAGGCCTACATTGGTCGTAACGTCGTTGACGAGCGCGCGAGCCGTGGAATTGGGAAAGTAATCCAGCTCCTCAATGGCCCGCAGTACCCGCTCGCGCGTTTCGGCCCTGACCGACGCATGCCCCCGGATCACTCGAGAAACCGTCATCTTCGAAACGCCGGCCCGCCGGGCGACATCCTCAATCGTCGCAAAGCGCGGACGCTCCCGGCTCATCCCGGCACTCCTCTCCCTCCTGCCTCCCACGTACCTCTTGCGCGGGCAAACGACGCATTCGCTCTCCGATCTGAACCGCGCCAATATAGATGGCGCCTGCCTCGTTGTCAAGAGGAAAATGCAATCGTCGTTTCGCGGCGATCGTCTCCTTGTACGTGGCGGCCTGGGACTCGTCCGACGTTCCTCTTCGCAGCTCCCGCGCCACCCCCGGTATCGGCCTTGCCTACTCAAGCTCGAGCGCTACGACGCTCTTGGGCGGCAACTCCACCGAAAGGTCCCGTCCCTCAAATTGCGCGCCTACGAAGTCGGACGGCTTCACGGCCTCCGGATTTTCGAAGGTGTTGTGAGCGTTCATGGCCTGGGCCGTAAGGATCCGTCCAGCCACGCGCTTGAACTCCCGACCGCGGAATTCCACCCGTAGCGTTCGCCCCTTGTGAGGATCGATGTTCACCAGCGTCAGGTGTACCTTGCCCGCCGCATCTTCGGAGGCGGCGGCACTGATCGCGGGAAGCTGCGATTCCCCGTAGCGGTAGACCCCCCCTTCCACGTTGATCGGCAATCGCTTGGCATCCTGGTGGACCGAGTACAGGTCGAACACGTGGTAGGTGGGGGTGAGCACCAGCTTGCCCCCTTCGGTCAGGACCACAGCCTGCAGCACGTTGACGGTCTGGGCGAGGTTGGCCATCCGCACTCGCTCGGCGTGCTTGATAAAGAGATTCAAGTGCAGGCCCGCCACAAGGGCATCGCGAAGCGTGTTCTGCTGATAAAGAAACGCAGGGTTGGTCCCGGGCTCGACCTCGTGCCAGGTGCCCCACTCTCCGACCATTAGGGCCACCCTTCTGCGCGGGTCGTAGTGATCCATGATGGTGGAGTGCCGGGTGAGAAGCTCATCCATTCGAAGCGCCCGCTCCATCAGCTCGAACCACTCTGCCTCGGTGAATTGCGTAGCGCTTCCCTTCTTCTCCCACGTCCCGTTCAGAGTGTAGTGATGGAAGTCCAGTGCTGCGATGTGGCGGCCCGCCTCACGCATCACGACTTCCGTCCACCGATAGTCCTCACTCCCCGGACCGACGGCGATCACAAACGGTTTGACCTCCGCCATGGGCCGCAGGAACGTGGCGTAGCGACGCAGGAGGTCACAGTAGTACTCCGGCGTCATGTTGCCGCCGCATCCCCACGACTCGTTGCCTACCCCCCAAAAGCGAACTCGGAAGGGCTCAGGATGCCCGTTCTTCTTGCGCAACTCGGCGAGGGTGCTGCCACCGGGGTGGTTTACGTACTCCCACCAATCGGCCATCTCCGCAACGGTGCCGCTGCCAAGGTTCCCCACAATCATGGGCTCTGCCCCCAGCCGCCGCACCAGCTCCATGTATTCGTGGGTGCCGAAGCTGTTGTCTTCCGTCACACCACCCCAGACTGCGTTGACCATCCGCGGACGCTGCGCGCGTGGCCCAATCCCATCCCGCCAGTGGTAGTAGTCGGCAAAGCACCCTCCCGGCCATCGCAAATTGGGGACTCGAATCCTCCGGAGCGCCTCGATGACCGGCTCGTTGAAACCCCAATTTCCGGACTTATCCTGGACCCAGAACCCACCGTAGATGCAGCGACCCAGGTGCTCAGCAAAATGGCCGAAAATGTGCCTGCTGATGGTGACATCGGCCTGGTCGGCCTGGACGACGATGCGCAGAACCTGTGGCTCCGGAGCGCTCTGACCGAACAGGCTTTCCGTGGCGGCCATGCCCACGAGAAGACTCAGGACCACAGCCATGCGTCCACGCATAGCTTCCTCCCTCATCTTGTGCGGAAACCTACACCAACCCGCTCGAGTCTTCGGCGTTGATCGAAAGGGCTCCCACACTGTGACGACGACAGAAGATAGAGTGCCCTGCGCTTCTCCGCAAGCCCGGAGGCAACTCACGTCCTACCCTTGAAAGTTTGGCCGTGCTTCCTCCCCCCTGGGCCTAATCGGGAGCCCTCCGCACGTCAGAAGGCCCACTGGCCCCCGGCATGGCCCCCTTCGCGGAGCACGTCCTGCACCCCGTTCCCTGCCCAGTTCCATCAGCGGGAGGAACTGGAGCGCCCTCCTAACGCCAGGTCCTCTTCCGCCAAAAGACGCAGGCGCAGATCTCTCACCTCGAAGGGCTGCGGTCCCCCAAGGCACTCCAGGGCAATCCTTCCTGGCCCAACCGTCTGATGATTGCGGACCGTCGCCACCACTAAGCCGTCCAGCCGGAATTCCGCGTACTGGCCATGGCAGATGAGCTGAAAGGGCGTCCACTCGCCGAAAAGAGCGGGCAGGACCCACCACGGCTGTCTTCGGCGAAACTGCAGGAGATTCTGGCGCTCCAGCTCCCGCGCCTGCATTTCGGCTACGTAGCCCGGCTGGACTTCGGAAACCCACCGGTATCGAATCGCTCCGGCGGGCTTGTCCGTTCTGCGGACGTAGCCTTGGAGCTCGAAGCCGTCGAACTCGTCGCCCGTCACCAGGTAACCTCTGCCGCCACTTCCGCGGATCACGCCGTTCTCCACCTGCCAGCTGGCAGCGCCGTGTACCACCCAGCCTTGGAGGGTATTTTCCGGCACCAAATTGCGCCACTGGACCTTGCCCGGTAGTTTCTTCAGGTAGATGTTGCGGAACACGGCATCTGAGCCGTGGTTTTGCAGCGCAATATAGCCGTCGCGGAATCGGAAGCGCAGGACCTCGTGCGACGACAGGTCGAGATCCTGTACCTCCACGCCGTTCAGCCAAACGCGGAGCCGCGGCCAGTCCATCTCGATGCGGTAATGGTTCCACTCCCCGGCTGGTTTGCTGGCGTTCTCTTTCGGCGCCACCACATCGTACACCGCTCCCGTGGAGTGAATGTCCGGCTTTTCCCCATGATCATCGAGAATCTGAAGCTCAAAACCTACACGGGACTGGCGACCGCTCAGGGGCGCGTGCAGGAACACGCCCGAATTCCCGCCGCGGGAGATCCGAAAGTCCAACTCCAGAACGAAGTTCTCGTAGGTTTCCCGGGTGTAGAGAGCGGGCACAGAGCGGTTCGAACCGTCCACCTCAATCACGCCGTCGCGCACGCGGAAACCGCCCGACGCCAGGTCCCCGATGGGCGCCCACCACCCAGTGAGATCGCGACCGTTGAACAGCGCCTCAAACCCTTCGGGCGGTTGTCCGTGCGCACGCCCGACCAATCCGGTGCCCGCCCACAAGAGGCAGATCAAGAGCCGAATCCGGAATCTGTCGTTCCTGAGCATCTCGCCTCCCTTGTGCAGATCTCAGTCGTCCACGCGCGATTACCGACCGTACCGGCTTTTCCCCCGCGCGGATCGGCCCACACAGGCGGTCCGATCCCCGGTCGAAGCCGCCCTTCATCACTTCGAGCCGGCCTCCAGATACCGCTCTGCCTCTCGCCGCAACTCTGCGTTGAGGGACTCCGGGTAATTCCTGGCGAGGAAACGGAACATGGCTCCCAGAAGGGCCTCGCGCCGGTCGCCGATCTCCCGGACGCGCTTGGCCTTGTCCTTGACGCCCTCAATGTCCTGCTTGATCAGGTCCGTCAGGCGGGAGGCCGCAAAGCCAGCCTCGGGCGTGCCAGGAAAACGCAGGACAAAGTCGTGGTAGACCGCAAAGCGGAGAGGCCAGACCGGCCAGAAGTCCTTCCAGGTCGTGTAGACCGTCTCGTCCACAAAGGAGCGCAGGTAGTCGTTCAGGTTCACACCCGGATTGCTCTCCAGGTAGGTGACGTACTTCTCGTGCTCCTCGAGGATCTCCTGGAGGATCCGGCTGCGTTCTTCTCCCTGGAATCTCTGGGCCTCGCGGTAAAGTTTCTGGATGCGGTCCACGTATTCCTTCGGGAGAAAGTGGGCCGGGACGGCTCGGTAGCGGACGATCCAGGACATCCACACGCTGACCGGCTTACTCCCTTTGCGCGCCGGCGCGAAGCGAAGGCCTTTTGCGTACTCCACCGCTGCGTCGTCCAGAATCTTGTGGCCAGAGGATTTCTTGACCCACGCCACCTCCACCTTCCCCTCTTCCGAGACGAGAAGGTAGAGGGTGACTGCCCCCTCAAGTCCCTGCTTGCGCGCTTCCTCGGGATACTGAGGCTCCACCTTCTCCAGGAGGACGGGCGGCTTCATCCCGGCGCACGCAAGAGCCAAGGCCAGCACCACACACCACATTGCCTTGCGCCCCATGGCTACCTCCGCCAATGGCTCATTTACCGTCTTGACGCAAACCTTTGCCCCCCTGTGCGCGTGCCGAGGGTCCGGAACCGGAAAAAAGGCTCGGCGGCGCTTCGGTTCGCCGCCGAGCCTGACGCGCGCAAGTCTTCGCGGCTGTCGATAGCTTTTCCCTTCACGCAGCCGCCGAGTCGATCATGCCATCATTTCATGTACAGGCCGATCGAGAATCGCTGCACGGAATCGAAGATGCCGAAGTCGGTGTACACGTAGTCGAGCTGCACCCCAAAGCCGGCCATATCCTTTCGGAACCCGGCACCGAGGGTAAAGCCTTCTTCATCGTAATTGAACTTATAGCCGCCCCGTACGAAAATCATGTCCGCCAACGAGTACTCGACCCCGGCGTGCAGGCGTTCCTTGTAATCCCGCGGATGCGACCAGTCCAGCGCCACGGTGAGACGGCTGTTCCGGCCTTCCGCGCTCGAGAGCAGATTCAGGACGTCCATGGCCACGCCGAAGGTAGCTGTCAGGGGCAGCTCGAAGCGCTGATCGAAGTAGTCGTTCTGACCGGAGAAGTTGCGCAAGGAGAAGCCGAAACGGAAATCGTACAGCCCAGGATAGAACAGGGTGCCGAAGTCGAAGGCGACGTTCCCGAGCGCATTGTGCTGCATCCGTTCCTGCCCCCGGATCTCATCGAAGATCAGAACGTCGCCCAGATCCTGATGGGCGTATTTCAGGTGTCCGCCCACCGCGAACTGCTGACTGATCCAGCGGGAATAGCCCAAGCCAACACAGTATTCCCCGACCTCGAAGGTCCCCTGGTCCACGTAGCCCTGGTTGCGCAGCACGGGGTCATCTCCCGTGTAGGGGATCGTGCGCTTGAGCTCGCCATAGTCCATCCAGATGAAGCTGACCCCAAAAGTGCCCCAGTTCCCTAGGTTCCACGAGGCCGCGGTGCCGTAATGCTTGATGTCGGCAATCCAATTGGTCATGCTAGTCATGACCTGAAGGCCTTCGGCCTGGGCCAGGAGCGCTGGGTTGTAGAAGACGGACATCGCGTCCCCTTTGGAGCCCAGTTGGGTGCCTGCCATCGCCGCGCGGCCCCCCACGTCGATCTTCAGGAAGCCCATGCCTGCTTGGGCGTATTTGACCGGCTGGGCATGGGACAGACCGTGCACTCCCAGCACGGGAAGGAGCAGGATTACGCACCACGTCACGATTCGTCTCATGCTTCCTCTCCTCTATCGATACTCAGCCTCTTAGCCCAGTCCCGATTCCAAAGCCGGACACGCTCATTTAATCACCACAAACTTGCCGATCGCCTTCTTGCCGGTGGGGTTACCATTGGGTCCATCAAGTTCCTCGATCACGTAGATGTATACCCCGCTGACGATCTCCATGGTGCTGAACGTGTCCTGGCGGAGCCAATCGTCCGTCCCGGATCCAGATACGTGCTTGATCATCTGCACCAGATCGCCCGTCATCGTGTAGATGCGGATGTTGCAGTGAGCCGGGAGGTTCAACCAGGTGAGCCGACGTCCCGGGTACTTTACCGCACCCGCGGCGTGGAACGGATTGGGCACCACCACTACATTCTCCGTCCAGTCAGGATCTGGACCGCGGGTGGGGGTCAGGGCTTCGTCCTCCCGGACCTGGCTTGTGCCCGTCATGTTCAAGAAGGGGCTGCTTTCTACGCCCGCTTGGCTCACTGCCGTGATGTAGTAGTAGTACTTGTCGCCGCGCACGATCTGGCGATCGATGTACTCGTGCGTTCCCGCCGGTACCTCCGCCAGAAGCAGGAACGTAGTGTCCGTCGGCGAGGTCATGGCGGGCGGCCGCTTGTAGTCGCGATAGATCCGGTACTTGGCGATGGCCCCAGCACGCGTGTCTCGCTCCGCCTCGTCACCCCACTGGAGGCGCACTTGGTCGTATTCCGAGAAGCCGATGAGGGAGGGGCTGGCAGGAGCGAATGGGACGTTGAAGGTCCCCTGCCCCTTCTTCACATTGGATCGCTTCCAGAGGTGCACCGCTCGGCTGGCGTGGCGGAAAACATACTCCTTGCCCAGGTCGATGACGGCGTCCTTGAGAGCCATGTCGCTGGGGTTCGTCCGGTGCAGCAGGGAATTCCTGCGCACCATAAGCATTCCGGTGAAGGGATTGATAATGTCGTAAGGCAGAGGGACCAGGCCCACCGTAGCCTGCTGCGGATAACCGTTTTCGTACGCACGGCCCAGATCGATGGCCCAACGGAGCGGAATGGTTCCTGCCACAAAGGCGATTACGATGCGCACGTCATCGCCCGGTTTCATCTGGTAGGGGCCAAAGCTCACCATCCCGCTCTTTTCCTGCTCGGTGAGCATATCGTAGTCGCGCACGTTCACGCCGGGTCGCAGGACTCGATACATCCCGTTGGGCGTCTCATTGTAGTTCTCGTCGCAATGCATTGCGTACGAGGTGGGGTTGGCCGGATCCCACGGCTTGGAGAGGAAGTCGTACATCACCTCATGGGTCGCGATCTTGAGGTCGGGAGACAGCTCTCGCTGCGACCATCCCGCTTTGACCGGTTGGCGGGGATCGTCGCTCTCGTCATCCGGGCTCTTGTCCGCGTGCAGCACCACGAAGCCCGAGTACTGGGGCTCACGGAAGTGTCCCCACTGCGGATGGGGGCGGGCCTTGCTGTCACCGGCCTCAGCCTTGTCGTCGGCGCACCAGGAGTAGTAAATCCGAAGGGAGTCGCCCGTGGGATCGCCCTGAGCCCACTTCCAGTAGGTCACGCCGTAATAGTTGCCCCAAAGGTCAGCATCTTCGTAATGCGTGTGGGAGGAGGTTTCTGCCCGGAACCCGAAGTAGACGTCGTTCCGGTTCTCTCCCGACGTATTCGTGATCACGAATTCGAGGATGGCAAAATCATCGTAATCGGGGTGCGCCAGTGCGTAGGCCCAGCACTCCACCTGGATCCCCATTCCGTAGTTGGGCCAGCAATTCGCCTTCTGATAGATCATCACATCGGAGGGGAGATCCGATCGGACCGGGTCGCCCTGGCCGAGCACGTCGGTGCGATTCTTCCCGTCGAGCACCTTCTGCGGGTAAGGGTTACGGAAGTAACGCTTGAAGGCGCCGGAAACCGGTACCACGATGGTCTGGAGGTCCACACACTTTTGGGAATTCGCCATGGCGACCTGGACGTCGTGCTGAGCGCCACCGGGATCGGTCCAGGTGCGCTTCACACCGATCTCAAACCCCGCAGCGTGGAGCATGTCCAGGTTGTTATCGCCAAGGCCGCTGTAAATGCTCCTGGCCAGGGACCAGGACTGCGGATAGCGCATATCAAACCAGGCGAACCCGTCCTGCATCACCAGGTACAGCTCGCCCACGTTCAACGTCCTGGTCTGTTGTGCCGCGCCTGGATTCCAGAGCAGGAACGTGCCCACGGCCAAGACCAGTGCCCATGTGCACACCCGAACTGCCGCTGATCTGCTCATAAGTTCCTCTCCTCGGTCATCCGTCCTTTGCTCCAAGAGGTCCGCCTCTCCCCTGTCTTGCCGGGGCGGCCAGGGCCTTTTCCCTGCCGCCCCATGCGCTTTCAGGAGAGGTCACGTGCCAACGGGCTCTACCCGATTAGAAGTAGAAGCGGATCCCGAAGAAGATATCCCGTTTTTCCAGGAACGTCCACGGCGTGAAGCCAGGCAGGTCGCCTTTGTCGTCGCCAGGCTTCCCTTTGGTGTTCTTGAAGCTGCCGTCCTTCTGCTCGTTCTCGGGAGTGTAACCCAGCGAGTACATGTACGCCTGGAACTGGTTCTTCCACCACTTGTGGCCGTCCCAGGTGTAGTCGGTGGAGGCGCCCACATCGCTTCCTGGGTACGGATTCATGTTCTTGTAGTTGAAGACGTTGATCACGTCGAGGTAGAAGCTGGCCCGCACATTCTTGAAGCTGAACAGCTGCTTCTGGACACGCAGGTCGCACCGCTGGTACGGCTTCCATCGCAGGTTGTACTCGACCAGCGGAATGCTCGCCGGATTCCACGTGAACATGCGGCCCCGTTTCCAGGTGTAAGTCAGCCCGGCATCGATCCCGCCGAGCAACCAGAATACGTTGCCGAGGCCTGGGCCGAAGCGGGTGGGGGTGTGGAACATTAGATTGACCCGCACGAGCGGGCGCACATCCGGCTTGGAGACCTGCGTCGAGACCTGGCGAGGCTGGCGGCTCGGGTCTTCATAGAACTGGTCGTACCCGAAGCTGCCCCCACTCTCGACCATGTAGTTCACACTCGCCCAACCGCTCATCCAGCCGAGGACGTCCGGCCGCAACTCCAAGACACCCTCCAGACCACGGATGTCCCGGAATCGCATGTTCACCGTGTAGGCGTAGTTACTTCCGTGCTTGAGCGGGTAGTAGGCCGCCGTGCTGATCTCGTTGTTGATGTCTTTGTAGTAGCTCGTCACCCGCAGGAGCAGGGTGTTTAGAATATTGTGTTCGTAGCCCAGCTCGTACTGGATCGTCCTCGGAGGAGCCACGGCTGGATTGCCGTATTGCTGGATCCGGTTCCCAACCTGCGTATTGTACTGGATGCGATAGCGCATGAAGGCATCGGCCCACTGATACATGTGGCCGTAGTTGAAGAATAGCTTGGCCACGTCGCTAATGGGATGGGAGATGCCAATCCGCGGGCTAACGAGGAACTTGAACTTGCGCTGGAGCGGGATCACATCATAGGTGTTGTAATTGCCCTTAGCGTCGACCGTACGTCCGGGCAGCGTGAAGACACTCCACGGCCCCTTTACGGTGTCATCCTTGGCGGTCATGTCGAGCATCGGGTACTTGCCCGTAAGGAGCCAGTCCCCGCGCAGGCCCACGTTGGCAATGAACCCCGAGAACTCCATCTTGTCTTGCAGGTAGACCCCTCCCCACCACTCGTCGGCGTCCGAGAGATACAAGCTTCCGCCTGCCACCGAGGGGTCAATGGCCTCGTAAACCTGGTAGATCTTATCCTTGCGGACCTGGAAGCCGGCGTCGATCTGATGATTAGGCGTGACCTGGCTCACCAGGGAGAATTGCAGGTCGTAGGAACGGGAATAGCTTTGGTTATTGCGGACGTTGCACGACTCCATGCGGTACTCGCCGGTCACATCGCGCCAGTTGATTGGACCCCAGCCCACGGGCGACTCGTCGTACCAATAGTCACCGATCTTGATTTTCGCCCAGTCGCGCCAGTGATCCCATCCCGGCGCCCCGATACGCGCCATCGAGTCCGCGTACGCCTCGGTCCCAATGCGGCCTTCCTTCACGCCCGAAGGCCCTCCGGAGGTGGGCATTCCGTTCTTAAGCACAGGACCATACCGGCCCGCCTTCTGACCCACCGTGCCAGGCATCGGTGCTGTGTTCCGCCAATCGGGGAGCATCTCGTAGTCCGTCCGGTAGTGAGCGAAACGCAGCTCGTAGTAGGTCTTCGGCGACAGAGTGTGGACAAGATCCACTCCGTAGATGCCACGAGTCTGCTGGCCAGGCACGGCGCAGTGCGGATACCAGAACTTGTTGATGTCGGTCGGGCAGCGGAAGGGGTTGTTCGAGATCCACCCATCGATCCCAGGCCCTTGGCCGCCATCAAAACCGGACTGGCGGGACCAGAACCCGTGCACGTTGACCTTCAACGCGGGCGTCAGCCACGAGGTGATCTTGCCCCGCACGTCGTCTTCGCGGTAGCTACGCTGCGGTGCCCGGTAGCAGTACTCGGTTTGCTCGCGATAATAGGTCAGGAAGAAGGTGGTCTTCCTGAGGTTGTAGATCAACGGGACAGGTCCGCCGAAGGTCACGTCCAGCTTGTAATCGGGATCAACCCCTTCCTGGAAGTAGGCCTCGTCATCGGGGTTCACACCCGGGGCAAATTTCACGATGCCCATCTTCTCCAGCTTCTTGAGCTCCTCGATCGCGTCCTTAGAGCGATGGCGCCACAGCCAGCGTGCGTAGAGCTCCATCGGCTTGCCATAATGAGGATCCGTAGGTTTCAGGCGCTTGGTGGCTACGTTGTTCCAGCCCTCGAAAAAGGTCTTGATGTCGTCGCCGTTGGGGGTCTTGCCCACACCCGTGTTCGAAGGGGCGTTGGGATCCCAATTACCGTTCTTATCCCACACCATGATGAAGGGTTGACAGAGGGGCGATTCAAAGCTGAACATATCGGGGCCGAAATGCTTCAACCCAGGTGGGCTGTACTGGAAGTTCACACTCCCTGAGTAGCGCGGGCCTCCCTCCTTGGTCACAACGTTCACGACGCCGGAGCGAAGGTTGCCGTAGCGAGCGCTGAAGCCGCCTGTCTGGACTTTGATCTCCTCCACGGCGTCCAGATTGACCCGATAGTACGGACGCTGGGTCAGCGGATCTCCCTGCGGAATGCCGTCCACGATGAACAGGGAGCGCTCGATGGCGTCACCGCGGATCCCCGGCCGGTCCTCATAGGCACCGACCGCGGTCACACTTACCTGGTTGGTGACCACATTGGTGGCCGTTTGATACCGCGCGCTCTGAAGTTCGATAGGCGTAACGGTGCGCTCCGATCCGGCGATATCGGGCTGCACAATCGGACGCTCCGCCGTGACCACCACCTCTTGTCCCTCGATGACCTGCTGGCGGAGATTGAAATCGACGGTGGTGGTCAGGTCGATGTGGACCCGCACGCCCTCCCGCACCATGGGGGCGTAGCCGATCATCTGTGCCCGCACAGAATAGCTACCGGGCGGCACGTTGATGATAAAGTAGTTGCCGTTTTCGTCTGTTGCCGCACCCCACATGGTGCCTTCGATCACGATGTTCGCCCCCGGGAGGGGCTCCCCCGTGGTGGCGTCCACCACTCGGCCGGCAATCTTGCCGGTGGTTCCAGCGGTCAGGTCCGCCGCTGCCCAGGCCAAGGACAGAGCCAGGGCGATCATCCAGGCTGTGTTTCGGTAGATCGATCCTCTCATTGGCTCGTTCCTCTCCTTTTGCCTTCACCACCGTTTGCCTACCCAATGCCCCCCTCAGGAAACCCTCCCTCCGTCACCACCTCCTTTCCGCTTGCTCCCACGTTCTCCTCTCTCTTTCCCCGCGCCAAAATAAAAAAGGCGATTATCAGGTCCACCACCTGATAACCGCCTTCAATCTTGTCGCCTGGACACGCCGCCGATGAGCTCCCAGCCTCGTGCACGCCCCGGCCCCTTCCCGCCCGGGACACCTGGCGCGCACGCGAAACCCGCCGGAACCCACGCGCGGCGCGTCCCGCATCGCCGAACCTTCTCCTCCCTTCAACCGAAAACCGCCTCTCCTCTCGACCGCCAGATAAGCAACTTCCGGCAAAATGTCAAGGAAAAATTTTTGAGCATTGTCGTGTCGACACGACTTCTCTGGTGGTGACCGCCTGTGGATGTTCCCCTCGGCGCTTCGAGGCTGCCGGCGACTCTTGGGAACACCCACGGTAGGAACAAGGGGCTAGCGGCGCGGGACCTGCGCGCTTTGAACGCCCCCGGCACCTCCTGGGGATGTTTTCCGGCGTGAACAACAGAGGGTCCCCCAGCGAACAAGAAACGAAGGCCCGACATCTTCGATCATGCCGGGCCTCGGTCGGGGCGCCGAGATTCGAACTCGGGACCTCCTGCTCCCAAAGCAGGCGCGCTGGCCGGACTGCGCTACGCCCCGTTCAGTTGGCTTCTCTTTCCTCCAGTATGCGACGGAGAAGACGCGCCGCCGCTCGAAAGGCCTTCCCCCGGTGGCTGACGGCGTTCTTCTCCTCCAGGCTCATCTCCGCAAAGGTTTTCCCCACCTCAGGTACCAGGAAGACCGGGTCGTAGCCGAACCCTCCCTCGCCTCGCGGTTCCTCTGTGATGACCCCTGGGCACGTCCCCTCCACCACCTCCTCTACCCCGTCGTGCACGAGAGCGACCACGCAGCGGAAACGCGCCCTGCGCTGCTCAAACGGGACTCCTCGTAGCTCGTTCAGAAGCTTTCGCACGTTGTCCGCGTAGGTCGCACCTTCTCCCGCATATCGGCTCGAGTACACCCCTGGAGCCCCACCCAGTGCTTCCACTTCCAGTCCCGTGTCATCGGCCAGAGCCGGCAGTCCGGTCACCTGGGCTGCTACGCGTGCCTTCTTCAAGGCGTTCTCTTCCAGTGTGGCGCCGTCTTCCTCTACCTCCGGAACGCCCTGCACGTCGTCCAGACCGAGAATCTCGAACCGATCCGCATCCAGGAGCTCGCAGATCTCTCGCAGCTTGTCCCGGTTCCGGGTGGCGACGACGATCCGGGTCTTGGCCGCAGCCATGGAAGCTCAGGCCCCGAACACTTCCCTGCTATTGCACTTGCAGGTCATGACGGTGGAAGCGCGGAACCGCCAGGCCTGCGTCCGATCGTTCTTCTGGGAGGTGATTAGGCGCACGGGTTTCATCACCTCACCGCAGGTGGGGCAACGCTTCCCGAACTCCATGGTCGCCTTCATGACCTTGGTGACGAAGCTTCTGTCCTTCTTCTTGACTTGCTGCATGGGTCAACCTCGCGTAGGGATCCTTCTGGCCACACGCTGCTCTCGATGCGGCCCTAAAAATAGGAAATCTGCGCAAGAATCAAAACGCTTCTTGTGGGAACGATCGACAAGCCGGAAACGAAGGAGGGGACGGCACCGGCGCTTCGGCAGGGGGTCACTTCACCCGCGCCTTCAGCCGCTGGATCTCTCGCTCCAGGCGGCGCACTCGCACCTCCAGGTCGGAAGTCGAACCGCGCGGTCCCTCCCGGGAAGATAGGCTTTCTCCCGAGTTCGCTGCCGACTGCACCGGAATAACAGGACCGCAGCCGCTTTCCACCTCCACGTGGAAATCGCCATCGGCCGGCCTCTCCGTGACTTCGACCAGGGCGCGCACGGTTCTTCCGCCCCGCAACACCGTGAAATCGAGCACCTCCCCCGGACGGGCATCGGAGAGATGGCGCAGCAGTTCCGGAATGCCTTGGGTGCGGTCCGGCCCCACACGGACGATCACGTCCCCGGGCCGAAGCCCGGCCAGCTGGGCAGGGCTACTCGGTGCAACCTCAACCACCCGCACGCCGCGCACCGGCGCCTCCTGCCTCTCCACCGTGAGTCCGACCCAGCCGCGCGTGTCGAGGGCCCGACTCAGAATCATCTCTACCGCCGGCCGGACAATGTGTACCGGGCAGAGCAGAGCTGTCCCCGAGAGCGGGCCTCCGAAGGCCGTTTCTCCCTCTCCACCGGCAGCCACGCCGGCCGTCAGAATCCCCACCAAACGGCCCTGCGAATCGAATGCGGGACTTCCGGTGAGACCCGGGTTCAAAGCCGCCGACACCTGCACCAACCCGTCCGGACGGATCCCGTTCACCAGCCCCAGAGAGACCGACGGCGTGACCCCAAGCGAGTTGCCCACAATGGTCACCCAGGCTCCGGGACGTAGGGGATTCTCCGAGATCACCGCCGAGACGCGCTGTCGACTCCGGACGCGGATGACGGCAATTCCTGTCTGCACATCGCAGCCGACGTATTTCGCCTCCTCCTGGTGCCCATCCGTGAACGACACCCAAATCTTCTCCGCCCCAACGACCACGGTGCTGCGGGTGACCACGTGCCCCAGGGTATCGTACACCAACCCCGAGCCTACGACGTTCAGCTGGACGACCTCACTCGAATCCAGCCCTTCCGCCTCCTCCCGATGCAGAAAGGAGAACAAGGAGGGCCGCACCGGGCTCGCCTGGGCCGCCTTCTGGGAACGGTGGCCCGTCACGGTTACCACGCAGGGCCTTACCGCCTCTACGATGTACGAGATGTCCCGCTCGAGCTTCTCCAGAATTCCGCTGGGCTGAGCGCTTGTACCCACCGGTCCCAAGCTGAGCCCCAGGAACACGCAAGCGGTCACGAGAACCATACCGGAGAAGCCGCGCCGCGTGCAGCCAGCACAGTCCTCTCCATCTCTCATAGGCCTAAACATCTCGATCCGCGCTAAAAGGAAACCCGGTAGATGCGGCTGGCCACGAGTCGAAGCGTTTCCTCCCCGCTGGAGGAATCCGGCAACGCTTCTCTCGCAGGGGCTTCGCGAACCACGGGTCCCTCGCTCTGGAGATCTCTTACCGGGACGCGTTCCACGACGTACTGGACGTGGCGACGAGCCAGAGTCGTGAGCTTCCGGGATTCAGTCCTCAGGCTTTTCTCCACGTTGGCGGCCCGCAATCCGTGATAAGGGATTGGGGATCGTTCGTCAGGACGGAGCAGGACCAGAAGCAGAATTGCCGCGGCCGTGGCCAGCAGACCCCAGGCGGGTACGCGCCCGATCATCGGGAAACCCGCGCTTGGGCGCCGTGCCCTCCGTTCCTCCAGATGGATTCGCGTTCTCAGGGCGACCGTAAATTCAGGGGAGGTCGAAAGGCGAGGTAGGGACCGCAAGGTAGCTTCCAGGACCTTGAGACGTCTCTCCACGCCCCTGCATTCGGGACATTTCCGAAGGTGGGACTCGAGGATGCCCTTCTGTTCTGCGGTGACCTCTCCGTCCAGATACGCCGGGATAAGCTGCTGGTACCTTTCGCAAGGGTCCATAAGCTACCTCGCGCTTGGTCCCCGTGTCCTTCCCGCGGTACGTTTTGCAAACGACAGAGAGGCTTCGCAGGTTCCTTCCCTCCCCCGCTTTGAAGATCCGCTTCTTGAACGTGCGGCCTACTTCTGAAGATCCAGAATTTCCTTCAGGCGGCGCTGGAGGCGGAGGCGAGCGCGGTTCACCCTGCTTTTTACCGTCCCAATCGGGATCCTGAGGATCAGCGCGATCTCCTCGTAGGACAAACCCTGCACGTCGCGCAGGATGATGACCTCGCGGAACTTCGGCGGGAGCCGTTCGATTTCCTTCTGGATGATCTCTTCCTTAAGCGTCCCCTCGACGTCGTCCTCGGGATTGTAGGTGAGGTCGGAGATTTCGTAATCCTTCTCTTCGAAGCCGAGATCGGAGATGGAGAACAACTTCCGCCGCTTCCGCTTGCGCAACTCCGTCTTGGCCAGGTTTCCGGCGATGGTGTAGATCCAGGTGGAGAAGCGGGCCACCCGTCGATAGGCCTTCCGATTGCGGTAAACGCGGAGGAAGGTGTCCTGGACCACATCCTCCGCCTCCTGGCGACTGCCCAGGAAGCGATAGGCGAAGTTCAGGAGCTGGTCTTTGTAGCGCTCCACAATCTGCTCGAAGGCTTCCCGATCACCCTTCTGGAAGCGCTCGATCAGCTCCTCATCACTGGGCTCTATTTTCTTCAGTCCCTTACCGATCATGGACGCTTTTCAACCCGAATTCCGGCGATCGTCTCTGCTTGCCCCCGTAGCCAGACGCTGCAGGCTATTCCACTTCCTCCGGAACCTCCAGCACCTCCGATGGCCGGTCCTTCACCAGACAATACACCAGGAGTTCCAGAATCCTTCGCTTGGTCTGATACGAGAGCTTGAGGGCCAGGTCCGCCTTGCCGAGGGCCTCGAGGGCCCTCTCCCATCGGCCCGCGGGCTTATCGTACAGACTCGCGAACCGACGAAGCCTTCTGACCATCCACTCTCGCTTGTACTTCGGGTCGACCTCAGCGGCGATCTGGGCATCCGTAGCGCCCCGACGCGCCAACCCGCTGACCTGGCAGCCCTGGACAAAAAGGTCCACCAGGGCATTGAGGATGAGGCCCTCCGGCACCCCCAACTCCAGCAGTCGACGGAGAATGGTGAGGCTCCTCGTCAGATCCTGCTCGGCCACGGCGTCCCGAAGGTGGAACACGGTGAATCCGCGCTGGCCAACCACGACGTCCTCGACGTGTTCCGCCGTGATGAGCTCCTCCTCCCCTACACGCAAGGCCAGTTTCTCCATCTCGTTCTCTAAGGCCTGCAAGTCCGGGCCCACCTGGGCGACCAGGAGCTGGGCTGCTTCCGGGAGGATCTTTTTCCGGATCCTGGCGGCTCGTTCCGTAACCCAGTAGACCGCCTCGCTCTCGCTCACGGCGGCAAATTCCACCACCCGCGTGTATCTCTGAAGCACGACGGGAAGGGATAAGCCCCGTTTCGCCCGCGCTTCGGCCTCCTTCTTTTTCTCGCCGGGACCTTCCTGTTCCGCCTCTTCTCGAGACAAACCGCGAGCCGCAAGTCGAATTCCGGGAAGGGGGAAGACCACGACGGTCGAGGCGGAAGGCCTTTGCAAGTACTGGTGCCACACGGCAAGCCCGCTGGGCTTAGTCTTGTCCAGGTCTGTCACCACGAGGAGGCGACGTTCGGCCACCATCGGCCACGTCATGGCCGAGCTTACGATGTCCTGGGCGTCCGCTTCTGCCGCCGAGATCCGCTCCAGGTCCCAGTCCCGAGCCTCCGGAGGCACAAGGTATTCGACCAGTTCCCGGGTGGCCTGCTCCACAAGGAAGCGCTCCTCCCCGCAGAGGGTGTAGGCGGAGGCGAATCGGCCAGCCCGAAGCTGCTCCTCGAACTGCCGAAAGACCTCGAGGGAACCGTCCCTCATCCCCGCGCCTTTTCCCTTCGAACGGCAAACCAGAGAAGGCCGGCGAATCCGCCCCAGTTAGCGGCTAACATGAGCACCATCATCGCGATGGCTTCGGAACTCATTGCCTGCTCCCTTCTCTCAGCGTTCCGACCACAAGATGCCGATTCAGGAGGAGAAGGGCAAGAACTACCAGTCCCCACTGGAACAGGCAGGTGCCCAGGGAGAAGCGGTGGAAGGGATGCCACCAGCCCTGGGGATCATAGCTTGTGGCGGACTGATAGAACCACCAGGCCACCATGGCCGCAAACAGAAGGGGATTGGCTACCGTAATCGCAACGTCGTACCAGCGGCCAATGGGCAGGTCGCGACCCGGAAGATTGATGAACTCGCGCCGGAACTTGCTGGGACCGTACCGGATGACGGCGACGGCAAAGAAGAGGCCGCTCAACATGAGCCCCAGGCCCCATACCCAGTCCTGGTTCTCGAAAATGCCCGCGTTGGACGCGGCGGGGAGGGACAACACGAACCCAGCCGTCAGCAGCACAAGCACCGCTCTGGATCTGGGCACCCCTCGGTCCAGGGCCAGCCGCACCCCGAGCTCGATCATTGAGATAAGAGAGGTGATCGCCGCAATGGCCAAGGCGAGAAAGAAGAGGGCCAGGAACCATCGCCCCAAGGGCAGGTTGCGGAACAGCTCTGGAATCCAGATGAAGGCCATCCCGGTGTTGGCCGGCCCCGATTGCACCACGATCTCGTGGGGAAGGAGCCCGAGGCTTGGCGCAAGGGCAAACACGGCAGGGAAGATCATGAGTCCGGCCAGGAGCGAAGCGCTGTTATCTCCCAGGCCGACAAGAAAGCCGTTCAGCCCGGCGTCTTCGTGCTGGCGCGCGTAGACGGCATAGGTGAGTACAAGGCCCCAACCCGCCCCAGTCGACCAGGCGGATTGGCTCAGGGCCTCCAGCCATACCCGGTGGTCGAGGAGCGCGCGCCAATCCGGGCGGAAAAAGAACTCCAGCCCGCCTACCGCGCCCGGCAAAGTGAGCGCGCGCACCGCTCCCACAACCAGGAGCAGAAACAGCGTGGGCATCAGGATCTTGCTTGCCCTCTCAATGCCCGCCGAAACACCAAAGTACACGATGCCTCCCGCCACGCCATAGGCCAGGAGGGTGAACAGAATCTGCAACCCATGGGCTGAGCTAAAGCGATGCCAGAATTCCAAACTCGGCGCGGTAAGTACGGAGCCGGAAAGCGCCGCCACCAGGTATCGAATGGTCCAGCCGGTGACCACGGCGTAGTAGAGCATGATCGCCAGGCTGCAAAAGGCCACGTACCCTCCCATCCAGCCCCAGCGCGGGCCAAGCAGGCTGGCAAAAGAGCCCACGGTGCCCCGCCTGGTTTTGCGGCCGATGGCAAGCTCCGTAATCAGGAGAGGAACCGACCAAAGGAATAGAAAGAGAAACCACGGCACAAGGAACGCCCCTCCGCCGTTGCGCGCGATCACGCGCGGGAAGCGCCAGATGTTTCCCGTCCCAACCGCCATGCCCAACATCGCCAGCAGCATCCCCCACCGCGAGGTGAATGCGTCGCTCCTGTCCATCTCCCTCTACCCTGTAGCTGTAGCGTCCGTCATCACCCCTGCCCTCTGTCGGTGCGAAAGAGTCCTGTGCGTGAAGCTCGCTCAAGACCTGCTGGCAGCTCGAGACAGCTGTGAACCCGCTCCGAACGCGCGGCGCTCGCGGTGGCGTTCCGCTGCCCTTAGGAAAGCCCGAAGCAGAAGTTGCTGCTCCGGGCTATCAAAATCTCGCTCGGGATGCCACTGAACTCCGAGACAAAACGAGCATGAGGGGAGCTCAACGGCCTCCACAAGCCCGTCCTCGCTCCAGGCCACCGCCACAAGATTCCGACCCAGCTCCTTCACCCCCTGGTGGTGATAGGAATTGACCTCCAACCTCTCCACGCCGAGGAGCGAGCCCAGAAGGCTCTTGCCCTCAACGCGGATCCAATGTCGTGCCGGCGGAGATCCCGATTCCGCCCTGTGGCGAACGGGCCCCCAGTTCGGGAACTCCCCCGCCAGGTCCTGGTAGAGACTCCCGCCGAGGGCAACGTTTAGAAGCTGGAAGCCGCGGCAAATCCCCAGGACCGGCAGGTCGAGCTTCAGAGCCGAGCGGACGAGCTTCGCTTCGAATACGGTACGCTCCGGATCGATGTCCCAGTTTGTGTGCCGGACTGGCTCCCCGTATGCCGCCGGGTCCACGTCGCTGCCTCCGCTCAGGATGAGACCGTCAACCAGTTCCAGGAGAAGTCCTATGTTCTCGTCCTCGGGTGTAGGGGGCAAAGTCACCGCAATGCCTCCCACGCGGCGGACCATCTCCACGTACTCGCAGTTCAGGAAATAGTAGGGCCGCCCGGAAGCCTCGCCTTCCCTGTCGGAGTCCATGGTGATCCCGATGATGGGGCCCTGCACCTGACCGCGTTCCAACGCCCGACCTCCTTACCGTTCCTCCGACGTCGCACCCCTTCCGCCGAAGCCTCAACGATACACGATTGCCCAGACAAGACCCATGGTGCCGAGGGCAAAGCAATAGTAAGCGAAACGGTCCAGTCTTCCACGTCGGACGACCGTAAGAAGCCAGCGCAAGGCCATTACACCGCTTGCGTAAGCCATCACAAACCCCGCGGTGAGAGGCAGGATCTCCCCTCGCCCGAGGGGTCCGTGCGCCAGCTCGAGAGCCTCCAGGGCTGCGGCCCCGAAAATCGCGGGAAGGGCCAGGAGAAACGAGAAGCGTGCCGCTTCGCTTCGTTCGATGCCCAGGTACTGGGCGACGGCGATCGTTGACCCCGATCGCGAGATGCCCGGCAGGATCGCCACAGCCTGTGCCGCTCCCACAAGAAGAGCCCGTAGCCAGCCGAACCTGCCATCGCTTCCGTGCGCCCATCGCGTGCCCATCAGGATCAGGCCCGTGCACAGGAGCAGGAACGAGACGACCGCCGGACTTTCAAACGCGACCTCGATGTCCGACTCGAACACCAATCCCACAACGGCCGCGGGCACGGTGGCGATCAGCACCAGCACCAGGGTGCGGAAGGCCATGTCCTGCTGGTACAGATGTCGCCATGCGGGCGGCCCGGGCCGGCGTGCCGCCCGCCCCACGGCTTCCAACATCGCCGCCACGTCTGCCCAGAACACGGTGAGCACCGCGAAGAAGGTGCCGAAATGCACGAACACCTCATATGCTACGCCGTGCGTGTGGATACCCAAGACCGCCTTGCCAAGTACGAGATGGCCGGAGCTGCTGATGGGCAAGAACTCCGTCAGCCCCTGCGCCAGACCAAGTAGAACAGCCTCCCAGATCGTCAATAGGACCTCCGCCTGCAAGTTAGAAGCCTCTCGGCAGACCTCGGCATCACCCCTTCCGCGCACAGTCGCTCTTGCAATCTACTCGCCCCCCGTTACGTTTGCAAGGGATGACCTGGGGTTGCGCACGCTTCGGTCGTACGACGCAAGACAGAGCGACTATCCTGGAGCCTTCTCCACGCCCCGCCAGGTGTAAAAGAAAACCCAGGCTCCGCGCCTGGGCCGATCTTCTGCCGCCACCAGTTGGTCCGCGCTGTGGATGGCTCACTCCTCTTCCTGCTTCGGGGCCGCCTCCTTTTCCTTGAGCTTCTTCTCTTTCTCGGCCTTCCGCTTTTCCCTCTCTTCCTTGGCCTTTTCCTGGCGCTTGACGATGGTCCCCTCGTAGCCCACGAGCTCCAGCATAGCCATTTCGGCTCCGTCGCCCCGGCGGTTACCCAGGCGGATGATGCGCGTGTAGCCTCCTGCGCGGTCCCCGAGCTGAGGGGCGATCTCGTGGAAGAGGATCCCCACCGCCTTCTTGTTGGGGATCAAGCGGAGGACGTGACGGCGGGCTGCCAGATCACCCCTCTTGCCGAAGTGCAGGATGCGCTCCACAAAGGGCCGGACCTCTTTGGCCTTGGCCACCGTTGTGATAAGGCCCTTGTGCTCGATCAACGAGATGGCCAGGTTGCGGAGCACAGCCTTTCGGTGTGCCGGCGAGCGACTCAGTCCCCTACCTACCTTCCGATGCCTCATTGCCGAAAACCTCAGATCCGTGCGTTAAGATACCTTCTCTTCCGCCAGATACTTGTCCACGTCCATCCCGAAGTAGAGGCCCCGCTCCTCCAGGACGCGCTGCAACTCCTGGAGAGACTTGCGGCCGAAGTTGCGGAACTTAAGCATCTCGCTCTCCGTGAGGCGGACGAGATCACCGATGGTCTGGATGTTGGCCGCCTTGAGGCAATTGCTGGCCCGCACAGAAAGCTCCAGTTCGTCCACCGGCATTTTGAGCAGCTTGCGGATGCGGGCCACCTCCTCGTCCATCTGGACCGGCTCCTCGATCTCCTGCTCGACCTCGAAGCTGATGAAGAGGTTGATATGGTCGCGGAGGATCTGGGCTGCGTAGTTGAGAGCGTCGTCCGGCGTCAGGCTCCCATCCGTCCATACCTCCAGGATCAGCTTTTCGTAGTCGGCGCGCTGGCCCCGGCGCACGTTCTCCACATGGTAGGCGACCTTGCGGACCGGCGTGAAGATGGCGTCGATGGCGATGGTTCCGATGGGCATGTCGGGCGTCTTGTTCTCCTCGGCCGGGACATAGCCCTTGCCGCGACCGATGCGGATCTCCATCTTGAAGTCGGCGTCCTTGTTCAGGGTCGCGATATGGTGATCGGGATTGAGGATCTCCACGTCGGTGGTGGCCTTGCCAATGTCGCCCGCTTTGAATTCGTGCGGACCCTTGAGGTGCAGCAGCACCTTGTCCGGGCGCTTGCTGATGAGCTTCATCCGCACTTCTTTCAGGTTGAGTACGATGTCAGCCACGTCCTCCACCACGCCGGGAATGGTGGAGAACTCGTGCAGCACGCCGTCGATGCGGATCGCGGTGATCGCAGCACCCGGGAGCGAAGAAAGCAACACGCGCCGGAGCGCATTGCCGATAGTCACGCCAAAGCCTCGCTCCAGCGGCTGAACGATGAACCTTCCGTAGGTATTGCTATAGGTAGCCTTGTCGAGCTCCACGCTTTCCGGCATTACGAGTCCCAAAATACCCATAGAGCAACCTCATTGTGTTAGACGACTTGCTTCGGCCCTACCGTCTGGCCGTTTACTTCGAGTACAGCTCCACGATCAGCTGTTCGTTGACGTTGATGGGGATGTCGGGACGTGCCGGGATCTCACGGAAGATGCCGACCATGGCTGCCTTGTCGAGTTCCAACCACGGTACCAGGCGTCCCTCCCGAACCCGCCGCATGGAAGCGTGGATGATCTCCAGGCTGCGGCTTTGCGGTCGTACCTGCACCCGATCGCCCGGTTTGACCAGGTAGGAGGGAATATCCACCACCTGGCCGTTGACCATGAAGTGGCGGTGGCGGACCAGCTGTCGCGCCGCCCGGCGCGAGGGGGCAAAGCCCAGGCGGAAGACCACATTGTCCAACCGCCGCTCGAGCAGGCGCAGCAGGTTCTCTCCCGTCACCCCCTTCTGCCGGGAGGCCATATCGAAATAGCGCCGGAACTGGCTCTCCAGGATTCCGTAGATGCGCTTGACCTTCTGCTTTTCCCGGAGCTGCATCCCGTACTCGGAGAGTTTGAAGCGCCGGGTGCGACCGTGCTGGCCGGGAGCGAAAGCCCTCGTCTCCAGAGGGCACTTGTTGCTTGTGCACTTCGTGCCCTTGAGAAAGAGCTTCATCCCCTCCCGCCGACAAAGTTTACACACAGGGCCGGTATAACGAGCCATGATCCTACCGCCTCCAGCTACGTTCTCTTCGATCCCGTCTCTTCGTCATCGCCTCTACACGCGGCGCCGCTTGGGCGGCCGGCACCCATTGTGGGGGATTGGGGTGACATCCCGGATGGCGGTGATCTCCAGGCCCGCCGCCTGCAGGGCCCGCACCGCCGCCTCCCGACCCGAACCCGGCCCCTTGATGTGCACTTCCACCCGCTTCAGTCCCAGGGCCATGGCCTCCTTGGCCGCGGCCTGCGCGGCCTGCTGCGCCGCGAAGGGCGTACTCTTGCGCGATCCCTTGAAGCCCGCCCGACCAGCCGAAGACCAGGCGATGACGTTGCCGTAGATGTCCGTCAACGTAACAATGGTATTGTTGAACGTGGCCTTGATGTGAGCTATACCGTTTGCGTCGACCTTCTCGCGCTTGCGCGCTGCGGTTCGCCTCTTCGCCAAAACCGACCTCCCGTTCTAAAAATTCGCCCCGTGCGCCTCGGCCCTCTTTCTCAGGCCACCTTCTGCTGTTGCTGTTTCTTCTTCACACCCACCACCCGCCGGCGTCCCCTGCGGGTACGCGCGTTGCTATGGGTGCGCTGGCCCCGCACCGGCAAGCCCTTGCGGTGGCGCAAGCCCCGGTAGCAGCCGATATCCATCAGCCGCTTGATGTTCATCTGCACTTCCGTACGCAGGGCACCCTCCACCTTATAATCGTTGGCCACAATCTGCCGGATCTTGGCCACCTCCTCCGGGGTGAGATCCTTGACCCGCTTGGCCGGATCCACCCCCGCCTCGGCTACGATCTTCTTGGCCGAGGTCCGCCCGATGCCGTAGATGTACGTCAGGGCGATGTCAATCCGTTTTTCCTTGGGCAGATCTACGCCTGCAATTCGCGCCACGCTTCACCTCTTGCGCTGATTAACCCTTACCGAAAAACCCAACTCATCCCTGGCGCTGCTTGTGCCGGGGGTTGGTGCAGATCACGCGTACCGTACCGTGACGCCGGATGATCTTGCACTTGTCGCAGATCTTCTTGACCGAAGAGCGCACTTTCATGGCTCTCTCACTCCTTCGCTCTCACTTGTAGCGATAGATGATCCGACCCCGGGACAGATCGTAGGGCGAAAGCTCCACCGTCACCTTATCGCCGGGCAGAATGCGGATGAAGTGCATTCGCATCTTTCCCGAGATGTGGGCCAGAACCTGATGCCCATTCTCAAGCTCGACCCGGAACATGGCGTTGGGCAAGGTCTCCACGACTGTGCCGTCCACCTGAATCGCCTTCTCTTTCGCCATGGCGCCTCTCTTCCCGTGGGGGCCGTTTCTACAGGCCCAGCGTCAGGACATCTGCTCCGCGGTCCGTAATGGCGACGGTGTGCTCGAAATGAGCCGACGGCTTGCGGTCCCGCGTGACGACGGTCCATCCGTCCGCCAGGATCTCAACTTCGTGCGTTCCCGCATTCACCATGGTCTCGAGGGCCAGGGTCATGCCGCACCGCAACCGTGGGCCCTTTCGCGGACTCCCATAGTTGGGCACCTCCGGCTCCTCGTGGAGGTTGCGCCCAATCCCATGCCCGCAAAACTGCCGCACCACCGAAAACCCACGCGCCTCGACCGTCCTCTGGATGGCCCAGGAGATGTCACCGACCCGATTGCCTTCCCGCGCCGCCGCAATGGCCTCTTCCAGAGCCTCGCGTGCGGCGTCCATCAGGCGCTGCTTTTCTTCACTGACCTGGCCCACTGCGTAGGTACGAGCACCGTCGCTGTAGTAGCCGTCCAGTACAACCCCCATGTCCAGCGAAACGATGTCGCCCTCCCGCAGCTCCTGATCCCCCGGTATCCCGTGGATCACGACCTCGTTGACCGAGATACAGACGCTTGCCGGGTAGCCCCGGTAGCCCTTGAAAGCCGGGAGGCCTCCGCGCGCCCGTACAAAAGCCTCCACCGCGGCATCGATCTCGCGCGTCCGAACTCCCGGAACGATCAGCTTCTCCGCCTCCCGGAATGCCTCCACCAACAGCTGGCAACTCCGGCGCATCCGCTCGATCTGCTCCGGCGTCTTGATCACGATCATTCAAGCCCCGCCGACCGAAGGGTTTGCCGGATTCGCTCCCGGACCTCGTCGATGCTGCCGTTTCCGCGCACCGTGAGAAGAAGCCCGCGCTTCCGATAGAAGTCCACCAGAGGGTCCGTCTGCTCACGATACACGCGCAAGCGGTTGCGGACGGTGGCTTCGGTGTCGTCGCTGCGCTGAACGATCTCGCCCCCGCACTCCGGACAGCGTCCGTTCGCCGGCGGCGGGTTGGTGACCAGGTTGAAGATCTTCCCGCAGGACTTGCAGACGCGCCGACTGGTAAGACGCCGTACGATCTCCTCCGGATCCACATCCAGCTGAAGCACCCCGTCGAGCTTCCAGCCGCGCCGCGCCAGCAGAGCGTCCAGCGCTTCGGCCTGAGCCACCGTTCGCGGGAACCCGTCGAGGAGAAAACCCGCCGTACAGTCCGCCTCGGCGAGCCTTTCCTCGATCATCGCGACGATCAGATCGTCGGGCACCAGTTGCCCCGCATCCATATATCCTTGAGCCTTCTTGCCGAGCGCTGTTCCCGCTGCTACTGCCGCCCGCAGGATGTCGCCCGTGGAGATCGAGGGGATTCCGTATTTCTGACTCAGCCAGGCCCCGTGCGTTCCCTTTCCTGACCCGGGTGGTCCGAGTAGTACCAGCCGCAAGCGTCCTCTCCTACGCGAAGCGTCTCCGTCCGCGGATTCGACCCGACTTCAGCAAGCCGTCGTAGTGGCGCATCAGCAGGTGCGCTTCGATCTGCTGCAGTGTGTCCAGAGCCACGCCGACCATGATGAGGAGCGAAGTCCCGCCGAAGAAGTCGGCGAAGGTGTACGAGATGTTTGTGAAGCGCGTCAAGAAGTACGGCAGGATCGCCACAATCGAGATGGCGATAGCGCCCGGTAACGTGATACGCGTCAGGATGTTGTCAATGAAAGCCGCCGTCTGCTTGCCAGGACGCACACCCGGGATGAACCCGCCGTACTTCTTCATATTGTCGGCTACATCCACCGGATTGAAGGCAATGGCCGTGTAGAAGTACATGAAGAAGACAATCAGCACGGCGTAGATGATCCAGTACACTACGGACTCGAACCCAAAGTACAGATTGACGGACTGCACGAACTCCGAATTGGGGAAGAACGTGGCGATCGTCTGCGGCACGAACATGATCGACTGGGCGAAGATAATGGCCATCACACCGGCCATGTTTACCCGGAGCGGGATATGGGTGCTCTGCCCACCGTAGATCTTGCGGCCGATCACTCGCTTGGCGTACTGCACCGGGATCTTTCGCGTACCCTGCGTCAGAAGCACCACAAAGCCTGTCACCGCGATCATTAGGGCCCACAGGAAGGCCTCCATGAGGATGGCGCGGTTTCCGGCCTGCAGCTGTTGAACCTCGTCGATGACCGCGTTCGGGAAGCGCGCCACGATCCCCACGAAGATGATCAGGGAGATGCCGTTGCCAATCCCTCGCTCCGTAATCTGCTCGCCCAGCCACATGATGAACACGGTCCCCGTGGCCAGGGTGAGCATGGTGAGGACGCGGAAGCCGAAGCCCGGGTTCGGCACAACCACCAGGCCCGATGGGGTCTGGCCGAGGCTCTCCAGGAACACCGCCACCCCGTAGGCCTGTAGGGCCGAGATGAGCACCGTCCCGTACCGGGTGTACTGATTGATCTTCTTCCGCCCTTCCTCGCCTTCCTTTTGGAGCTTCTGGAAGTAGGGGAAAACGGCCCCCAGAAGCTGGAGGATAATGGACGAGGAGATGTATGGCATAATGCCGAGCGCGAAGACCGTGGCGCGGCGGAACGCGCCTCCGGCGAACAGATCGTACAGGGCCAAAAGGCCGCCCCCGGCACGCGCCTGCTCGAAAAACTCCACCAGAGCCTGTCCGTTCACACCCGGCAGGGGCACATGACCGCCGATCCGGTAGATAACCAGGATCCCCAACGTGTAAAGGATCCGGCGCTTCAGTTCCGGGATGCGGAAGATGTTCTGGACTTTCTCCATCATAGGATGGTGACCCTCCCGCCGGCCGCCTCGATCTTCGCCCGCGCAGACTTACTGAAGGCATTGGCCAAGACGTGCAGCGCCTTGGTCAGCTCCCCGTCGCCCAGAATCTTCACGGGCTGATCCAGCTTCTTAATCAACCCGGACTTCTTAAGGACCTCAGGCGTGACCTCCTCCACTCCCTCGAGCCGGTTCAGGTCGCCCACATTGACGATCTGATATTCCGTCTTGAAGATGTTCGTGAACCCTCGCTTGGGGACGCGGCGCTGCAAGGGCATTTGCCCTCCCTCGAACCAGGGCCGGCTCTTGTGTCCGGAGCGCGAGCGGGCTCCCTTATGTCCCCGGCAGGAGGTACCGCCATGTCCAGAGCCTTCCCCGCACCCGACTCGCTTGCGCTTCTTGGTCGCGCCGGGTGCTGGTTTCAGATCCCTCAGGTCCATCCATCACCTCGTGCCTTCGAACTCACTCCGCCTCTTCCACTTTGACCAGGTGCCGCACCTTGTCGACCATCCCCAGAATGGTGGGGGAGGCCACGTGCTCCACGCTCTGGTGCAGTTTCCGCAGGCCCAGGGCGCGGATGGTCGCCCGCTGCTTGGGCTTCTGATCGATGGTGCTCCGAATCAAAGTGATGCGGATCCTCTTCGCTTTCGCTTTCTTCGGCATGGCTCAACCGTTCCGTCCGTTGATAAAGCGGATCAGCTATCCGAAACGCCGGCCTCGGCAGAGGCCTCCGGAGCGACGGCTGCCGCCTGGGGCTCCGGGGCGCCCAGAATGCGCCTTGGCGGCAGTCCCCTCCGCCGGACCACCGTGGACAGATCCAGTAGGCTCGTCAGAGCCTTCATGGTAGCCTTTACGGTGTTGTGGGGGTTGCGGGAGCCGAAACACTTGGTCAGGATATCCTTAATTCCCGCCAGCTCTACCACGGCGCGCACAGCACTTCCGGCAATCACCCCCGTACCGGGAGCGGCCGGCTTGAGGAGAACCTTTGCGGCTCCGTACTTGGCCATGATCGGATGGGGGATGGTACCGTTGACGATCGGCACCCGCACGATGTTCTTCTTGGCCGCCTCGATGCCTTTGCTGATGGCGTCGGTCACTTCGTTGGCTTTTCCAAGGCCGACGCCTACATGCCCGTTGTGGTCGCCCACCACGACGATGGCGTTGAAGTGGAACCGGCGGCCACCTTTCACCACCTTGGCCACACGGTTGATCTGAACCACCCGCTCCTTGAGGTCCAGTTCGTTCGGATTAATTCGCTCGATCACGACGCCCTCGATCTCTTTCCCGTTTCTCAGAACTCCAAGCCACCTTCTCGGGCACCTTCCGCAAGGGCCTTCACGCGCCCATGGTACTTGTAGCCAGCCCGATCGAAAACCACCTTGGTAATCCCGAGCTCCTTGGCTTTCTCGGCGATCGCGAGGCCGGTGAGGCGCGCCTTGGCCACCTTACCCTGAACTCCGTCCAATCGCTCCCGAACCCAGGGGGTCAAGGTGGACACGCCGGTGATGGTGCGCTGATTGACGTCGTCCACCAGCTGGGCATAGATATGTTTCGCACTCCGGAACACCACCAGGCGCGGGCGCTCGGGAGTGCCGAACACCTTCTTCCGGATCCGTTTCTTGCGGCGAAGTCGCGCTTCCACCTTGGGGTTTTTCTTTCCCATTCCTTGCACCTTCCGCATCCGCTGGACCTGGCCCGGATTACCGACCGCCTGCCTTACCCGCCTTGTGCCGTACGTGCTCGCCTACGTACCGGATCCCCTTACCCTTGTACGGCTCCGGCGGACGCACAGCTCGGATCCGAGCCGCCACTTTGCCGACCAGCTCCTTGTCGATCCCGCTCACTTTGATCAGGTTCCCTTCGGTCGCAATCTGGATCCCCTCTGGGGGTGCCAGCACCACGGGGTGGGAGAAGCCCATGTACAGGGTCAACCGGTTCCCTTTGGCTTCGGCCCGATAGCCTACACCCTCAATCTGCAGCTGCTTCTCGAAGCCCTTGGTCACCCCCTCGATGGCATTGGCGATGAGGGTGCGAGTGAGCCCGTGCAGGGACCGGTGAATCTTGCTGTCCGTGGGGCGGCTGACGATCACCTGACCCTCCTCCACCCGCACTTCCATGTCCGGGTGGAAAGGCTGGTGCAGCTCCCCTTTGGGGCCTCGTACGATCGCCGTGTTCTTCTCAATGGAAACCTGCACGCCGTCGGGAATCGGTATGGGTTTGCGTCCTATCCGCGACACGTTCGACTCCTGCTTGCCTGACTCCGCAACGAAAGACCCTCTACCATACGTAACAGATCACCTCTCCACCCACGTGATCGCGCAAGGCCTGCTTGTGCGTCAGAATCCCCTTGGAGGTGGAGAGGATG
>JAPDPT010000035.1 GCA_034506315.1 candidate division KSB1 bacterium
TACAGGGGACGATGTGAGGTTGTGGGGGACCTGAGGCTCATGTGGCCGTGCTTCGTTGCGGTATCGGACTTCAGGCGGCAATATAGGGATCTGGTGCTGAGCGGGCAAGAGGAAATGGTCGAGGGGACATGGGGGCGGGATTGCCGTGGGTAGATTTAGAGGTTGGCCGAGGAGGCCGGAGACGTTCGAATCAGCCCTTTTGGGGAGGCTCGTTGGGTGGATCCTGTTCCATCGGCTTGCGACGAGTGTGGCAAGGGGGTAGCGGTAGCTTGGAGCACCAACCCTTCGGGCGGGAGAGGGCTATCGAGGGGGTCAACGGATAGGCGGAAGCGCGAAAATTTTCCTTGACAAATACTGACGTTGTTCTTAAAATTGCGGCCGATCGCATTAGATTCTGAGGCGGGGGAAAGTCCACACGGTTGGCTCGGCCTCCCAACGGGAGGCGACAACAGGTCAGTCATGACACGGAGCGAGAGATGGCAATGCGAGTTGCCATTCAACTCCTGAGCGCTCCAAGTTCTCCACGGTTCTTCCTCGCATCTGCTTTTCCCTCAGACGTCGACATCGGCATCACCTCAGCTCCCGCATCTCGGAACGAGAGCGGAGAGTCACCGGTCTCTGCAGTAAGTTAGGGCGTGAACGCCGTTTTCGCAGGTCATGGGAGACAGAATTACGGGTGCTGGCATGAGAACGTTAACGAAACTGAACCCGAGGCAGTATATTTTTGCCTTTCGCGGTTTCCGGGGGATGTCCGCCGTTGCGGTTCTCACGCTCTTGGTCCTGCTTCCGGGTCTTCTTCTGGGAGCGGGAACGATCCGGGGGAAAGTGTACGACAAGGACAGCAAGGACGGTCTTCCGGCCGCCAATGTCTACATCCAGGGTACTACGATTGGGGCCGCATCGGACCTGAACGGGAACTACGTGATCCACAACGTTCCTCCCGGTAGGTACACGCTGGTCGCCTCCTATATCGGGTATGCGTCCATGACTGTCGAGGTCCTGGTGATCGAGGGAAGGACGGTGAGCCAGGACTTCGCGTTGAGCCCTATCGTGTTGCGCGGTCAGGAGGTTGTGGTTCGGGCTCAGGCGCAGGGTCAAATTCAAGCAATTAGCCAACAGCTGGCGGCTGACAAGATCGCTAATGTCGTCTCCGAGGCAAGGATCCAGGAGCTTCCGGACTTCAATGCGGCGCAGGCCATCAGCCGCCTGCCGGGGGTGTCGACGCTTCACAGCTCCGGCGAAGCCAACAAGGTGGTCATCCGTGGGTTAGCTCCCCAGTACAACGCCGTCACCCTGGAGGGTGTGCGGTTGGCATCGACCGGAAGCACCCAGATCGGAGTGGTCTCGCAGCCGGGGGTCACAGGCGGGACGCTGAACACGGACCGGAGTGTCGACATTTCCATGATCTCCCCCTACATGATCAAAACGATCGCGGTCTACAAATCGCTGACCCCTGATATGAACGCCAACACGATCGGTGGTACGGTGAACATGGAGCTGCGGGAGGCACCCCCGGAGCTCCGCTACGATCTCCTGTGGCAGTCCGGCTACACGAAAAAGAGCAAGGAGTACGGCAACTACCGGGCGGTGGCGTCGGCCAGCAAGCGCTTCTTTGGCAACCGGCTCGGGGTGTACTTGCTGGGGAACGCGGAAAAGTACGACCGTAATGCGGACAATATGAATGCTGCCTACGCTATTGCCAGCAGCAAGATCGACACGACCACGGGCTACCGCCCGGTGCGAGTCAACAGCGTCACGCTGAACCGCCACATCGAGACGCGCCGGCGCTACGGAATCAATGCGGTCCTCGACTACCGACTGCCCTCCGGCGCCATTAAGTCCGTGAACATGTTCGCCCGCCTGAGGTCAGACTTTGACGATCACCGGACCGTGCTAAACTACCTCGACCGCCGTCTCGACTTCTCCTATCGCGGGGGTACGAATACGATCGACATGGCTGTGAATTCGCTGGATCTCACGTACGAGTTCCCTTGGCTGGCCGGCCTATCGGCGCAGCTGAAGTTCGCCAACAGCTACTCCAAGAACAACCTGCCCGACTCGCCTTACCTGATCTTCCGGCAGACCGGCGGGACGGGAGGCGAGGTTCCCATCAATACCCTGCCCGAGAGCCTCAAGACGAGGGTGGAGTACTACGGTCCTGATCTCACCTACATGACCGACGTCTTCATGTTCTCCACCCTCTACAAAGAGACCGCGCAAGATTTCTATGCCAATTTCCGGCTGCCGTACAATCTCTTCTCCATCGTGCGCGGCTATGTGAAGTTTGGCGGGCAGTATCGACGCTCCGATCACATCAACGACCAGAACACGCCGTACACCACGATGATCCGCGGGAGCCAGATCTCGAACGCGATGATCGACACCCTGGTCAGCCGCTTTAACGTCAACTACGATCCGCAGGCCGGGCGATTCCCCGCACGAGCTTTCCTAGGCGACCCGGACCTAATGGGCCCCTTCCTCGATAATCGGTTTGGTCAGTTCTACTTCGCTTGTGATCCCCGCATCCCGGTGGCAATGATGCAGTACCTGCGGCGCGACACGAACTTCGTGAACAAGTCGACGGGCACCAATGCCGGCGGCTGGTTCGAGGGCCTGTTCCAGAAGATCGCCAATGACTACCAGTACACGGAGAATTACTCGGCTGGCTATCTCATGGCCGAATTGAACTGGTGGAGGCTAACAGCCGTCGGGGGTGTCCGGTACGAGAAGGTGACTTCTACCTATACGGCCTACAACATGCGGGACGCCCGAAGCCCCATGGACCAAGAGGCCTACTGCGATACTGTGACAGCGCACCCGGGAAATGAATTCTGGCTCCCCATGGGCCAGGTGCGGCTACGCATTACACCGTGGATGGATGTCCGTTACGCCTATACCCAGAGCCTTGCCCGTCCCGATTACCACCAGCTGTCGCCGAAGTTCACGATCAGCTACGACGGTGGCGCGGTCTGGGCCGGCAACCCGAAGTTGAAGACGGCCAAGGCAACGAACCACGACGTTCTCGTCACGTTTCACGGCAGCAAGCTTGGCCTTTTCTCGGTCGGCGGATTCCACAAGAAGGTCGACAATTTCACCTACTACACGTCCTATAAGCTTCACAAGACCGCACCTGCGGGGCTGGACTCAATCGGTACCTATCGCATTCGGTTCCCGGGCGGAGGCGTTTCCGAGCCCAAGGACGGCGCGTGGCTTTTCACGTATGTCAACGGTCGTTCTCCGGCCTACGTCAAGGGGATCGAGGTCGACTTCCAGACAAACTTCTGGTACCTCCCCGGCCCGCTGGCGGGATTGGTACTGGGCTTCAACTACGCGCACATGACCTCCGAAGCGATCTATCCGTTGCGGGACGATGTAACGATCCCGAACCCGAAGTGGCGTCCTGGGTCCCGCGAACCACGGTACATCGTCATGGCCACAGATAGCACGCGGAAGGGTCGTCTCATTTACCAGCCCAACGATGTGGCCAACGCGTACATCGGCTACGACCACCCGTCGGGCTTCTCAATTCGCCTGTCGTTTGTGTTCCAGGGGAACTCGGTGAGCTACGTAGGCGCCTTCCCTGAGCAGGATGGTTTCAGCAAGGACTATTTCCGCGTCGACCTTTCGATGCGGCAGAAGCTTCCGTGGCGGGGGATGGAGCTGTTCTTCGATGCGGTGAACTTGAACGATCGCTCGAATGAATCTGCCCAGAAGTCGATAAAGGGATTCACGAGTATTCAGAATTACGGACTCGTCGCCAACCTCGGGATCCGGTACCGACTATAGCGTGGGGGGAGGTTCTTTGCGTGAGCAAACAGGCGGTGGGAACCCAACCTGCGCGGAGGAAAGGCCATGAAAAAATGGCTACTGGTGTGGCTCGTGATCTTTGGTCTCACCGGAGTGGGTTCGGCTCAGCAGAAGGACACGGTGTATGTACCCAGCGATCTGACAGGGGAGGGGAATCTAAACGTCGCGGTGCAGCAGAAGATCGATGAGGGGAAGCTCTCCCAGACCGTATTCAAACTGGAAAGGCTGGGCTACTACATCCTCACAGGAACCATCACCGTGCCCCAAGGCCAGCACTTGGAAATTGTGGCCCCGCCCGTGGGGCGCGTTCAGGAAGAGGCTCCACCCCAGATTGTGTGGACCTCGAGTGGTGGGGTGGCAACGAATTTCATGTTCGACTGTTTCGGCGACCTTACGATGAAGAATGTCTGGCTTCGCTATGCGAACACGGCCGGCAATCAAGTGGGCACAACGATCCAGTTTGAGGATGATCCGGTAGCAAACGAAAGCGGTAAGGGCGAGGTAGGTGTTTTTGAGAACGTGGTCTTTGAATACTCTTCGTGCCCACCCAATGCTGGGGGAGCGGTCACGGTAACGGCAAAGCACTTCAAGGGTACTTTCCGCAATTGCTACTTCCGCAACTGCATTGATACCCACCTCCGCTATTACGGCCGTGCCCTCTCATTCCCCTACGCAACAACGGGATGGCATAACGACTACGTGTTCTTCGAGAACTGCACGTTCGCCAATATGGGGTACGTTTACATGCAGGAGGGCGGCGAGTACGGGGACGAGGTCTACTTCAACCACTGTACCTTCATGAACGTGGTCATGTTCACGCTGGAGTCGGGATGGTGGTATAAGATGTTCGTGACCAATTCGCTCTTCGTGAACACCTACATGTTCGGCTACATCCCGGCCCAGCTTGGTGCGGGTGGTGTCCCGTTCGGCGGGACGATCGCTATTTCCAAGGTCCAGGACTTCGGGTTTGAGGTTCCTTTCACCGAAGAGGACCGGCGAATCCTGTTCGCAAACAATGCCTATTATCTGGAGAGCTGGCTCCTGGACTGGATGGCCAACAACCCCTACAGCAAGGAGAAAAAGAGAAATCGCGAGCCTGACCTGATCCCGCAGCCCATGCCCATGCTGAACGATTCCACGATCGCGATGTTTAACCGCTATCCGAACATGGACGCGGCTAACCTCTACAACGGATTGAATCCTCGTATTCTTGTGCCGCCGAGCGACATACCTGCGATAAAGCGCTTCCTCTACTATAAGTGGACAACCAATGCCGATACGAACTGGGCCTTCCAGCCGGATGCCGGCTATTATCAGCAGTGGCCCTTGCCAGAGAATCTCGCCTATCAGAATGACACTCTGAAGACCGCGGCTATGGGCGGATTCCCGCTCGGCGATCTTTACCACTGGTGGCCGGAAGAGTACGCGAGGTGGGAGGCCCAGAAGGAACACGAGTACAATCGCATTTTCAAGTGGCTCGAGACTGGATCGGACCCGGGTGCCGGCGTAGCCGAGCTGGTGCGTGAGACCCTCCCCAAAACCCACACTTTGTCGCAGAACTATCCGAATCCCTTCAATCCCACGACGCGCATTGAGTTCTCGCTGCCGAAAGCTGCGCACGTGACCCTCAAGGTGTACAATCTCCTCGGCCAGGAGGTCGCCACGCTGGTCAATGGCTACCGCCAGGCCGGCCAGCATTGGGTGACGTTCGATGGCTCCGACCTTCCGGGAGGGGTGTACGTGTATCGGCTGGAGTACGATGGCAAGTCGGTCACAAGGAAACTCGTTCTCCTCAAGTGATGCCGCGCATGCCCTGAATTAGGGGGAGAAGTTTAACTCTGGCAGATCACGGAGAGTGCACGAACCCAAGCAGGGAGGGCGTGAACATGAAGACGTGGCGCAAGGCAGCTGTGGCGGCAGCGGTCGCCGTGCTGGTGGGGGTCTCGTTGGCAGTGGCGCAGACGCCCGTAAGCCAGTGGGGCTTCATCGGTAATAAGGGACCCACGCGCACGGCCGGCTGGCGGTTTGTGCCGGGTGCCGTCCCCGGTGATGCGGGGGTAGCTGGGGACCAGGCGTTGGCGGCGAATCAGTGGGCGGCGATACGGGGTGGATTTGACGACACGGTACGTGCGACGGTGGATGAGGCGATACGGGTGACGGGGAAGATAGAGTTTGTGGGGGGAGATCCGAAGTGGTGGAGTGCGTTGCGGTGGGGTTTGTTTTATCATGATAGTGCGGGGGTGTTGGTGAATGTGGATACGGATTCGGCGTACTGGACGGGGTATGAGAAGTACGCGTATGGGTATTTGTTTGTGCCGCACAATGGGGTGGTAGATCGTCCGACGTGGGCGGTTGGTGGTGGGGGTGATGTGGGGGTAGCGCGTGGGGGAGCGTGGTTGAGCACGTATGGGGTGAGTCATTTGTCGATGGGATTTGTGGATCAGCGGCCGCGGCGTGCGGAGATGACGGAGGGGGTGTATCGTTGGGCGGTGTCGGTGCGGCCGTTGGATGAGAAGCGGAACGAGGTACGGTTTTACTTGGTGAAGGAGGATAATAGTTACTGGTGGGCTGGGGTACGGATTGACACGACGCGGATTACGACGGTGTTTAATGGGGTGTGTTTTGCGATCAATGGGGGTCAGGGGGGTAGTGAGTCGAGTGTACGGGGGATGTATGTGAGGGAGGTGTATGTGGATCGGGGGGCGCCGATTGAGATACCGGAGGCGCCGTTTGTGCCGTTTTATGTGGGTCAGTGGGGTTTCATTGGCAACAAGGGGCCGACGCGGACGGCGGGTTGGAAGTTTATACCTGGGGAGTATACGGGGGATGCGGGTGTAGGAGGGGATACGGCGCCGGTAGGGGGTCAGTGGGCGGCGATTCGTGGGGGTTTTGAGGAGGAGGTGACGGCGACGTCGGAGAAGGCGATCCGGGTGACGGGGAAGTTGGAGTTTGTGGGGGCGGATCCGAAGTGGTGGGGTGCGTTGCGGTTTGGGTTGTTCTATCATGATAGTGCGGGGGTGTTGGTGAATGTGGATACGGATTCGGCGTATTGGACGGGGTACGAGAAGTATGCGTATGGGTATTTGTTCCATCCGAAGAGTGGGGTGTTGGAGAGTCCGAACTGGGCGGCCGGAGGTGGTGGTGATTTGGGAGTGGCGCGCGGTGGAGCCTGGTTGAGCACGTATGGGGTGAGCCATCTTTCGATGGGTTTTGTGCCGCAGGCGCCGCCGCGGGCGGAGATGACCGCTGGGGTGTACAATTGGGGCATTTCGGTGCGCCCGTTGGACGGGAAGCGGAACGAGGTCCGGTTCTACTTGGTGAAGGAGGACAACAGTTACTGGTGGGCTGGGGTACGGATTGACACGACGCAGATTACGACGAAGTTTAATGGGGTATGTTTTGCGACGATTGGACCGGGCAGTGGGTACGAGGGGTACCGCGGGATGTACGTGCGGGAGGTGTACGTTGACCGCGGTGACCCGATCCAGATCCCGCCCAAGCCCTTCAGCCCGTTCTACGTCGGCGAGTGGGGCTTCTTGGGCGGAAGGACCGGCGGCTGGAAGATCACCTTGGGTGAGTACGAGGGCAACGTAAGCATCGGCGGCACGGGAGGTCCGGCCGGTTGGTCTGCCATCCGGGGCGCCTTCAAAGACGCGGTCACGCTGTCGGCCGACAAGGCACTCCTGATCACGGGGAGGATGGAGCTGGTCGGAGGCGGGTTTGAAGCGCCTAACTCTCTGCGGATGGGCGTGTTCTACACCGATAGCGCCGGTGTTCTCCTGTATCCGGAAAGCGACTCGGCTCGGTGGTCCGGTGTGGAGGGTCACCACACGGGCTACCTGTTCATCCCGCGGAGCGGATGGAACGATCCGGCTCTCTGGACCGGCGGCGTGCCTGGCACGGTGGGTGCTGTAGTGGACTGGGCATGGCTTGATCCGCAAGGCCCCGCCAACCGCGCACTCACCGCTCGCGGGCAGTTCCGCGGAGGTGCCCACGCAAGCGCCGGAACCTACGACTTCAAGATCTCGATTCAGAAGACCTCAGACGCCAAGACGGAAATCCGCTACTGGATCTTCAAAGAAGGCTACCACTTCGCGGGAATCGTCATCGACAACCAGCCGCCGACGGACGTGTTCAACTCAATCAACTTCGCGCTCGGCAACACGAACGCGAACCGGCTGAACCTGGTAGACGTCTACGTCGACATGGGTTCGCCGATCGAAATCCCGGACTCGATCCTGACGGCCGTTTCGATCAACGTGGCGGACAAGGTGGTTCCGACCAGCTACGTGCTGGGTCAGAACTACCCGAACCCGTTCAATCCGACCACGACGATTGTTTTCGGACTGCCGAAGGACAGTGAGGTGACCCTGGAAGTGTTCGACGCACTCGGCCGCTGCGTGGCGGTTCTGGCCAAGGGACGCTTCCAGGCTGGGTTCCATACGGTGACCTTCGACGCCAAGGATCTGCCGTCCGGGGTGTACCTGTACCGGCTGCAGGCGGGCGACTTCACCAGCGTGAAGAAGCTCATGCTGACGAAGTGATCGCCCCGGTCCTGCTGTAGCCCTCTGAGAAATGGCAGCCTGTCTACTCTGTAGGCAGGCTGCTTTTTTGAAGGGGGTAGGGCCAGAAAGGAGTGGGAAAATGGGCGTGGTACGGATCGACAAAGCGATGAGGTGTGCGGTTGCAGTAGTGGCCGCTCTCGCGACACGCGTACCCCTGCTACAAGGGCAGGCCGACACCATCCAGACCAATGTACCGGCGCTCAAAGATGTGTTCGCCAAGGACTTCTACATCGGGTGCTTGCTCTCCTACCGCCATATCGGATTCCCGGATGACCCCTACGTCCCGGGGCAGTCGCCTGTTGTGGCACCGAACGGCGGATATCTGATCAAGTACCATATGAACAGCATGTCTCCGGGCAACAACATGAAGCCCCAGTACACCGTGGATATTGCGGCCAGTGCCGCTGCCTATGCCAATGCCCGGACCCAGGCGGAGCGGGACTCCATCGATGTCCATCCGATCGTCCGGTTCAATGGCGACCTCATCGCGCAGTTGAACTGGGCTAAACGGCAAGGTTTCACATTCCGGGGCCACGTCTTGGTCTGGCACAACCAGACGCCGGCTGCCTTTTTCCGGTCGGGCTACACGGACAATGGGCCCCGACTCAGCAAGGAAAAGATGACCCAGAGGATGGAGAATTACATCAAGGAGGTCATTCGACTTCTGCACGAGGGATGGCCGGGGCTTCTTTCAGCCATGGATGTGGTGAACGAGGCCGTGCTAGACAACGGGGCGGACAGGACCGACAGCGAGTGGTACCGCACGTTCGGGGACAATAGCTACATCCTGAAAGCGTTCGAGTTCACTCGCAAGTACTGCAACCTCTACGGCGAGACGCAGATCAAGCTCTACTACAACGATTACAACACCCACCTGCCGGCCAAGGCGGATGGCATCGTCCGGGTGTGCCGGCCGATCTTTGAGGCCGGATACTTGGACGGCATCGGAATGCAGGAGCACGACGGACTCACGTATCCCACCGCAGAGCAGTGGATCGCCAGCTACGAGAAGTTCTACCCAATCTGCCACGAAATGGCCGTGACGGAACTGGACGTGGCGACCGGCTACGCCAGTCCCCCGCCGGAAATCCTCGCGAAGCAGGCGAACCAATACGCCCAGCTCTTCAAGTGTTTCGTGGAGCGAAGCTATTTCTCGGGCCGGGGCAAGATCATCAGTGTTTCCAAGGACGGGCTCAACGATCAGTACACGTTCAAGACCAATCAATCCTCTTCACTCTGGGACGCCAGGAACCAGTGCAAACCCGCCTTCTACGCTGTGGTGGATGTGGGAATCTATTACAACAGGCTGGATTCCCTTCGAAAAGCGCTGGCCGACCTTAGGGCGGAAGACTTCACTCCGGGGTCCTGGCAACGGTTCGAAGAGGCAATGGCTGCGGCGCGTATCGCAATGGAGCGCAACTACTCAGTGGATCAATCTGCTGCCGAAGCGTTGCGCCAGGCCTGCGTGGCTCTGGAAGCCGCGGCGGAGGCGCTGGAGAAGAGGGAGAGCGCAGTGCCTTTGGCCAACAACGTCCCAAGCTCCTTCAGCCTGGACCAGAACTACCCCAATCCCTTCAACAGCAGTACCACCGTGGAGTTCGCCCTGGATGCGCCGTGTGACGTCCGGTTGCTGATTTACGATCTGCGGGGCCACTTGGTCGGAGAGGCTGCGCGAGGACGGTACGAGGCGGGTCGACACCGGGTGACGGTAGATGGGACAAGCCTGAGCTCGGGAACCTATGTCTACCGCTTGATAGCCGGCGGACGCTCAGAGACCCGGAGGTTTACTGTCGTGAGATAGATCCGAGCTAAGCCATAAACTACTGGGGCTCGCTCGGGGTACGGGGTCGCGGCGCCGCGGTCGGGGCTCAGGAGCGTGGGGTGGTGATTCGGCTGATCGGCAATGGAGGTCGCGGATGAGGTGCAGTCTGACGCACGCCGGGGACGTTCCTTCGTGGCGAAGGAAACGACAACGGACGATGTTCGTAGGGTCGGTGATCAGCTTGCTCCTTATGAGGCCTGTTGTCAACGCCCAGCCCTCGGGGGGACCCTACGGGCCGGTCCGAAAGACCTACGATCTTCCGAAGGTAGCCGGCAGGATCTACTTTGTGGCCCCGGATGGCAGGGAGGAAGCTCCCGGGGATAGTCCAGAAAGGCCCACGGCGCTGGAGGCTGCGGTGGCCAGGGCCCGCACCGGCGATGCGATCGTCCTCCGCGGCGGTGTGTACCGAACGGGCAATCTTATTTTCAACCAGGGGATTCTGTTTCAACCGTACCGGGATGAGAAGCCGGTTCTCAAGGGAACCCGGATCGCGACGGAATGGAAGGAGCTGGGCCACGGGCTCTGGAAGACGAGGTGGCCAACGCTGTTTCCGGCCAAGCCTGCGGACTGGTGGCAGAGAGATCGAGAGGGGAGGCGAACCCCTTTAGTGCGCTTCAACAACGACATGGTGTTTGTGGACGGGCGGTTTCTGCAAGCCGTGGGCTGGGAAGGCGAGGTGGATCAGAACAGCTACTACATCGATTACGAGGCGGGAGAAGTGTACATCGGTGTGGACCCAACCAACAAGCTCGTAGAAATCACAGCCTTTGACGTCGCCTTCTTGCGCACCACGAAAGAGGTCCACGGGAAGAGGCCGGATCGAAGAGGTCCCGTGTTTCGAGGCATTACCTTCACCCAGTATGCTTACCGGGCCATCGAGGTGGAGGGGAGCTTCCCGGAAGGCGTGGCCGACGAGTCGACGTTCGGAAAAGACGTGGTGGGGACCAGACTGGAGGACTGTACTATCTCCTACTGCTCTCGCGTGGCGGCTTACCTACGCGGCGACTCGCTGGTGGTGCGGAACTGCCGCATCAGTGATACCAGCACGGAAGGCCTTTACATCATGAGCTCGAATGATGTGCTTCTGGAGAAGAACGTGTTCGCCCGCAACAACATTGAGCGAATCACCGGGTATTACCCGGCTGCCGTGAAGATCTTCAACCAGTGCCACCGGGTCACCTGTCGGGACAATCTCGTCATCGATCATCCCTATTCGAATGGAATCTGGTACGATGTGGGCAATGTGGACGGCCGTTTCCTTAACAACTGGGTTGAGAGGGTGGGCACGGCCCTGGACGAATTTCAGACCAACCCGCCCTGGCGCAATGAGGCCGGTTTCTTTTTTGAGATATCGAAGGGTGCCATCTGCGCGGGAAACGTGTTTGTCAACTGCAGGCTCGGAGTGCACGTGTTGAACAGCTCAAACGTCACGGTCGCCAACAATACGTTTGTGAATAGCCCGGTGTGCGTGGCCCGCACAGAACGCAGCGCAGCCAACGATCGCTTTGGCTGGCACGCCAGTACAGGCCCGGAGGTCGAGGAGCGCGGCGGCCACATGTTCGTGAACAACTTGATGTATTCGGGCCCGGAGCTTTCGCTGCCGATGCTTGTGGTGTGGCAGTCACCTGCCCTGTGCGGGCGCTTGGCGAGTGCCCAGCTGGCGCAGCTTGACCACAACGTGTACGTTCGGGCTTCCGAGAAGCGGGCCATGCCGCTCGTGATCTTCGGGCCCGAGGTGGGCGAGTCCTGCGTAGTTCCCTACAACACCCTGGCGGAATTCCGTGCCCAACACCCGGAACTGGAAGAGCACGGGCTGTACCTCGAGGGATACGAAGGGCCGCTCTTTCGGTCAGCAGAATTAGGGGACTATCACCTGTTGAAGGCGTTTGGTGCTGCGCGTGCGGGCATCGTGCTGCCAACGAAGTTCGGCAAGCTCGGGCCCTACGTCGGCGCGTTCCCTCCCGCTGAGTGAGGAGGCAGGGCGCTGCGGCGGGTCCGGAGGTAAGGAAAATGAAGCTTGGCCACATCGCTTGGTGCGTGGGGTTTGCGCTGTCGCTGATCGCCTTTGCGGGTGGATACCGTTGCGCTCACCGCCCGAAAGGGCCAGAAGTGGCGATCATCCCCTTCGAGTTCGAGGGACAGAAGTACAGGTTGCGGTCTGTGTATTCCAGGGGCGAGGGGGAGTCCTTCAACGAACTGATCGGACCCGACTTTGTAGCGCGAGATGAGGATCAGGACGGCGTGCTCGACGCGGTGACCATGGGGGAGGGGAACCTCGTAGAGGCGCAGAGGATCTACGACTGGGTGCTATCGAGCCTCGCCGCCCAAAACAAGCTCCGCAGGATTGAGCCGGCAAACGCCACCTACCGATACGAGGAGCGTGGCCTTCGCTTCCAGATCAAGACCATCGCGGTGGAGAAGAAGGGCTACGTGAATGAATTCACGGTGAGCCGAGTGGGATGGGTTGGGGTGCCTGAACTTGTCGTGGCGATCGACCAGGGAGCCGATGGACAACTGGATCAGGTGGTCCGGGGCACCCTGCTCCTTCAAGAAGCGCAACGACTGTACGCGGGGTCCATCGAGAGGGGGCTAGTGGAGAAGAGACTCGTTCGGCAAGACAGCCTGATCCTGGTGCGCCGATAGGGGGCCAAGGAAGCCCGGCGAGGCGGGGGGCTTGAGTCGAAGGAGCGGTTGAGAATGGAGGGATGGATGGCTTCGGTTTCGGCAAAAGCTTCGAAGCGTCGTTTGACCACTGCAGGAGATCTTCTGGTCACGGGAGCACTGGTCGTGGCCGGGCTTACGGCGATGAGCCTTGGGGTGTGGGCTCAGCCTCTTGCCACGGGCAAGAGCAAGTTCCTCGGAGCAGCGAGTAAGAGCGATGTGTCCCGCTACTTCGAAAAGTATTTCAACCAGATCACGCCTGGCAACGAGGGGAAGTGGGGCTCCGTTGAGGGCTCACGGGGACAGTACAATTGGGCCCCCCTGGACAAGATCTACAACTACGCCCTCAGCAAGGGATTCTTGTTCAAGGAGCACACGTTGATCTGGGGCCAGCAGCAGCCGGCGTGGATCACCTCCCTGGACTCGGCTGGGCAAAGGGAGGCGGTGGAGGAATGGATTCGGCGCCTGGGGGAGCGCTACCCTCAGATGGCCCTGGTTGATGTAGTGAACGAGCCTCTGCATGCTCCACCGCCTTACAAGAACGCCCTCGGTGGCGATGGACAGACGGGATGGGACTGGGTGATCACTTCCTTTGAGCTCGCCCGCCGGTACTGTCCGCCCGGTGCCAAACTTCTGATCAACGACTACAACATCCTCCACTCCACCACACAGACCACGACCTATATGAACATCGTCACCCTGCTGAAGAATCGGGGCCTGATCGACGGGATCGGTATCCAGGGGCATTACTTCGAGTTCCGCGGCGACATCTACCGGGGCAGCACGTACGTGTACGACATCAACACGATCAAAGCGAACCTGGACCGCCTTGCCTCGCTCGGGTTGCCGATCTACATCACGGAGTTCGACATCGACGAGCAGGATAACAACGTGCAGCTCCAGCAGTATCAGATCTACTTCCCCATCTTCTGGAATCATCCTGCGGTGCGCGGCATAACTCTCTGGGGCTACTACGAGCTGGACCTGTGGAGCGCGCACCCGTACACATACCTGCTGGATTACACGGGGCGCGAACGTCCAGCGATGCAGTGGTTGAAGACCTACGTGCGAAGCCCCTTTCCGCCTGTGCCGATTGCCCCCAACGGGCAGGTCAACGTGCCGAGGAACCCTATCCTGATGTGGCATTCTTCGGAGACCGCTACGCAGTACCGGGTCCAGGTCGCAACGGTGAGCACGTTCCCGCCGGCGACGATTGTTGTGGACTCGGTTGTGAACGACACGCTGCTTCAAGTAGGGCTCCTTGCGGCCAATCAGCGTTACTTCTGGCGCGTGTGCGGGATTAATTCCTCCGGCAGTAGCGACTTCTCGACGACGGCCAGCTTCATGACCGGCAGCGCCGTGGGCGTAGTCGAGCGAGCAGACGGGGTCGCGAGGCAATTCGAGCTTGCGCAAAATTATCCGAATCCCTTCAACGCGGGCACCGTGGTCGAGTTTGCGGTGGCCAGGGACGCAGAGGTGGAACTGAAGCTGTTCGACATGCTCGGCCAGGAGGTCCTTACCCTCGTGGACGGGTGGCTTCCAGCTGGTAGCTACAGAGTCCGGCTCGACGCGCGCGGACTGGCGCCCGGTGTGTACTTCTATCGCATGCGGGCAGGTGACTTCGTACGAACGCGGAAGCTCCTGCTTGTGAAATAGGCCGTGTGAGGTACCGACGGGGGACCTCCGGCTGCGGGCTGAAAAGGGTTCGGAATGGAGCTGTCCCGGCTGCCGATGGGAACCAAGGTCTCGGGTATCGGAATGGGCCTAAGCCAGCAAGCGGTCGGGACTGCGCTGCGGTCGAAGACAGGAGGATGAGCGATGCGCAAGGGTTGGTCGATCCCCCATCGGGTCCGAGTACAGGGGCTCGGCCCTGCCGCGGTGGCGATAGGCGTGCTCGTGCTCGCTGCTGTCGCCAGAGGGCAAGGGGCCGCTACGGCCGTCGACCGCTGGGTTGACTACGCAGCGGGCGAGTACGACATCCTGCCGAACATCACGTACGCCGTAGCGAACAACGTGGAGCTGAAGCTCGATCTGTACGTTCCCAAACCGCGCGGTTCAGCAAGACCGGTCGTCGTGCTGTTCCACGGCGGAGGATGGGTAGCCGGTCAGAAAGAGAGAAACGTGCTGCAGCTTCTACCGTACTTGCGGCTTGGGTGGGCGGCGGTGAATGTCGAGTATCGGGTCGCCCGCCAGTCGCTGGCTCCGGCCGCCGTCGAAGATTGTCGCTGTGCGCTGCGCTGGGTTTACGCCCACGCGCAGGAGTACGGACTTGACCCGAACAAGATCGTGCTGACAGGCGGCTCAGCGGGCGGACATCTGGCGTTGATTACCGGCTTCCTCCCTGAGCGATCGATCTTCGACCGCGCTTGCCCGACCGACGACAGGACGCGCTGGCGCAGCGCGGAGGAACCCTCCGTGCGCGTGGCGGCGATCGTTAACTGGTACGGCATCACCGATGTGGCGGAGCTGCTGGAGGGACCCAACGCCAAGCACTACGCCATCGAGTGGTTCGGCAGCTTGCCCAACCGGGAGGAATTGGCCAGGCAGCTATCGCCCATCCACTACGTCCGGCCAGGATTGCCGCCTGTGATCACGATCCACGGCGAGCAGGACGATATTGTGCCCTACTCCCAGGCCGTTCGACTCCACCAGGCTCTCGACAAGGCCGGAGTGCCGAATAGGCTGGTCACGATTCCGGGTGCCAAGCACGGCGGCTTTGACCGCGACACACTCCTCCGCGCGTTTGCGGAGGTCCGGGCCTTTCTGAGCCAGCAGGGATTTCCCTGCCAGTAAGTGCGGGGTCAAAGGCCTTCCCACCTATCTCCCGAGCGGCAAGGGGGAGATGCACCCCTCATCCTTTCCCAGGCCTTGAGGAGGGTGCGGAGCCGCACGCGGTCAGTTCTGCCGACGGGTAACCCGAGCTCGCCTGCTACAAAGCGAGTGTTGATCTCCAAGAGGCGCGCGTTGACGACGTCCATGTCCAGCACCTGTTCCGGCTCGAAGTACTCGTCAGGACAGTCCAGGAAGTTGAGTTCGCAAAAGGTAATCGAGGGTTGCCCCTCGATGCGGTAGAGAAGCGGCAGGCCGTGGGTGCGGCAGAGGATCGGCCGCGCCGCGTACGCGACGCAGAGACGGCCGACGAGGAGCGGGCAAGATCGACCGGCGGCGTGAGGGCGGAAGGAACGAGGATCCATCCGTCTAATCTCCTGCCACAGGTGGAACGCCTCCACGACGAGAACCGTACGCTCGACGCGGCAGCACGAGTCACAACCTGGCGCGCAACGGAGATGCGGTCTGTGCAGGTGCTCGAGCTGTGCCGCGCGAAGGTCAACCTCCCTTACGAGAGCCAGATAGGACCGATACGATTCGGCCTTTGCCTCGACGGAGGCAAATCGCGCCAGAAGCGCCCGTGTTCTTGCCAGACCGAGGATCACGTTCTCTGGCTCCCTGGTCTGCGGCGAGCTTGCAGGGCGAAAAGGAGCGCGAGGACGCCGTAGTTGAGGAGCATGAGCCATGGCGTGCTCCACGGAACACCGTTCACGCGGAGGTTCGAAAAGGGCCACAGAAAGGGTGTGGGAAAGAAGGCGCGGCTGTGGGTCGGGATGTCGAACAGGATATGAAGCGGCCAGGCGACAAGAAAGAGCGGGATGCGCTTCCGGAGGAGATAGACCAGGCCGATGACCACCGCAGCTACGACAAGGCTATGCGACACGTCATAGAGCCGAAAGACGTAAAGCGGAAAGTCGGGAAGACCGGTAGCAGGTTGCCAGAGTTGCCCACGGACGAGCCTTTCCGTGGTGTAGGGTAGGAAGGCGAAAAGGTCGGGAGCGGTGCCGACGAGGACGGCCGGCCATACCCGCCCGCGGCGGCCAACCAGCTGGTAACTCCACAGCCCGTGCGCGAAAATGTCCATCGCAGCGAAGAGCGCTTCCTAAGGGAGCCTACGGTATCGCCGCAGAATGTCGATCACCTTGTCCACGGGGATGGCTTCGACCACGTGGCCGTCGCGGCCGTGCGTGGTCTCCGCAGCGAACAGGGAGTGGTAGATGGCCTCCTCCGTTGCCTCGATGGCGGCAAGGAAAAGCGGGCTGAGGTGCTCATCCCGCAGGATTGGGACCACACGCACAGGCTCCGCGGCCTGGTGGGGGACACGGTTTTCTGGCGCGGTCGAGAAGGCGATTACGTAGTCGCCGCTTCCGTGGCTGGAGAGGCCGCCGGTTCGCGCTAAGCCGTAGAGGGCGCGGAAGGCCAGACGCTTAAGCTGGCGCGCGTCCAGAGGGGCGTCGGTGGCGACCACGATCATACACGAGCCTCCGTCTGTGGGCAGGGCATCGCGGAGATAGTACACGCCGAGCTCCTGCCCCACCGGTACACCGGCGATCTGCAACACGCCCCCGAAATTGGTTTGCACAAGGACTCCTACCGTGTAACCGCCCAGCGAGATGGGCAGCTTCCGGCTTGCGGTACCGATCCCCCCTTTGAAGCCAAAGCAAACCGTGCCCGTTCCGGCGCCGACGCATCCTTCGGCGACGGCGCCCGCGCGGGCGGAATCGATGGCCTGCCACACGTGCTCAGGGCGGACGGAGAGGCGGCGGATGTCGTTGAGGTAGCCATCGTTCGTTTCGCCGACCACGGGATTCACCGATTGCACGCCCTCGTTTCCGGGCTGCCGAATCGTCCACTGCACCACAGCTTCAGCGGCGATCCCGACGGCAAGGGTATTGGTCAAGATGATCGGCGTTTCCAGAGTTCCGAGCTCTTCCACCTGAGTCGACCCGACGAGCTTGCCGAATCCATTGCCCACAACGATCGCCGCCGGCACCTTCTCCTGGAACAAATTGCCGCCGTGGGGCAGGATGGCGGTGACTCCCGTGCAAACTCCATCCGGCGTCCGCAGGGTGACGTGACCGACCTTCACCCCGCCCACGTCTGTAATGGAGTTGAGAGGGCCACGAGGCAAGATGCCGACCCGTAGCTCAGGCGGGAAGCCCTTTCTGGGTTGGCAGAACGCGGGCGAGGCAGCCAGGACCAGGGCGCAGAAGAGGGCCCCCAGCCTGTCTCGGACGACCGCTCGGCCCCTCGCTCGCGCTTCCTGTTCTCCATTGTCGTTCCGGCGCGAGCCAACGGCTGGCGGACGGCCGACTGCTCCGTGAGCAGGTGCCGTTTCCCCTGCAGGAGAGCCGGCGCCGAAGCACGCCGCGCACGGAAAGCCGTTTCGATTCCTGCCCGTTCCCACCGACGCTTTTCGCCGCAACTGAGCCTTTAGGCCCCGGGCGGGGACCAACGACTCGAGTTCCCAGCTCATCCGACGACCCGCACGCGCACGGCCCTGTCCCCCTTGGGTTCCCTCCGCACATCGAAAGCGACCCGCTGGCCGGGGATCAGGCGCCTGCTCCGCACAGAGGGGTCGAGGTCGCTCACGTGCACGAAGAGATCCTCATCATCGTCCGAGACGATGAAGCCGTAGCCTTTTCGGTCGTCCCACATCCTGACCGTGCCGTACTGCATCGTCCAGCCTCCTTTGTTAATCTGTGAGTCTTCTGGGCCGGACTCGAGCCGGCCTGATCCGTCGACTGGATACCCATGCTTTCCCTTGGCCGCTGTGCCGAATCGCCGCCTCGGTCGTTCCCGCCGGCGGTAATCGCGTAGGCCCTCGCACCGAGAAGCTGGACTTTACGGCGGTTGTGGATCGGCCGGCGTCGAGCAGCATTCACTCATGGCGCGCCGGCCTTTGCCCGAATCTCTCGTTCCCAGCTCTTCCGCCAGCGGTCGCAGGCCGCACCACTCGGCGAGGGTTTCGAGAGGAGCCCGGCGCCGCGGAAAGGAGTGCTGAAAAAGTGGGCCCATTCGCTGGCGGAAGTCGGGGTCCCGTGGTAGGTGGTGGTCGTACAGGATCGTGGTATCCGGCAAGTTCTCGGCAAGGCGCACCGCGTTGGCGATAGCCCTTTCCAGGTTAACGCGGTTCACGAGCTGGCCGAAGAGATAGGTGGGCGGGCCGTCGAGAATCAAAACGTCCGGCCTTTCCCTCAGGATCCAGCTTGCGTAGTCCTCGATCGTAGGCCCCTGCAGATCGGAGCTGAACAGCAGTTTGTGCCCACCGCATTCCACGACCACGGCCAGGACCCATCCCACGGTTGCGTACTCCACGCCGTGGAAGAGGGGATGGGTGAAGCGTAACTGCGTACCGCCGTACGCGAAGGTGCGCCCGTCGGCGAACTCCACCTGCACATGGGCGAGTCGGCCGGGCGCGAGCCATTCCTCACTCTGCCACAGTTTGCGGAGCTCCGCAAGGCGTCTCTCGCCCTTGCGAAGTACCTGGCGCCTGCGCTCCGCGTACGACCCGAAGTCCTTACCCAGGGCTTCGGGAAACATCTTCTCGGCTGGTGGCACGTCGACAGCGAGCGGCTTCTGGACAGATAGCCTGCCCCCCAGTTCCTGTCCCAGCTCCTGGAAAAAGGTGCGGGCACGGTGCCATTGGGAGCGGTTGATCCACCGGTTGGGGTCCTTCACCAGAAGCTGCTTGTCGCGGTAGATTTCGAGGCCTTCGGCCACGCTGGCGTAGTGGTCGTGATGGTAGTGTGTAATGACAACTACGTCGGCCTTCTTCGCCCACGCCGCGATCGTCTCCAAGGCGGCCAGCTTGAACTGATCGCGCACGGGCTCTTCCAGAGGAAAGCTGGGCTGCATGGCCGATGCCCCCGGGTCGATCAGGACCCGTACGTCGGGGGTCTGGACGAAAACGCTCATGGTCTTCGCCCCGAGGGAGTCGGCCCAGAGCAAGCGCGCTGCGATGGGGCCTGCCACCAGCTTCGGCGCGCGTTCTGCAGTTTGCCGGACCTTGCGCAGGAGGACGGGCTCTTGTGCACGACGAGGTGCTTTGCTCACGGCCGGTCCCTCTCAGGCCGAGGGGTTGTTTTCGTGGGGATCGCGCAGGGAGTGCCAGAGTTGTTCCCAGATTGTCTTGCTCAGCAACAGGTACTCCCTCCGCCGCGAAAAGATTTCGAGGGTGACCGTGTCGTCGTAGCCGTATTTCCAGAGCTTGGCGGCCACCTCTTTCCAGTCGATGCTGCCGCAGTAGAGGGGCAGGTGGAGATCTTTGTCGCCGCCCACGTTGTCGCTGAGGTGCACGTGAGTTAGCCTGGCGTGAAACGAGGAGAGGAGGGCGTCGAGCTGCCCTGAGGCGTAGCCCAAATTGGCGTGGCCCACATCGAGATGGAAGCGCAAGTGAGGGTAGTCCTGGAACAGGCGATCCAGCAGGTCGATCCGCTCGGGATTGGACTCGGTGTTCTCCAGCATCAGGAACAGGCCGCGCTCGAGTGCGATAGGGGAGAGGTAGTCGAGAGCGGCGCGCCAGCAGTCCAGTCTGTAATCCCGAGGGAGGATACGTTCCGGGCCCGAGAACAGGAAGTGAAGCGTCACCTTGGTAGCGCCGAGATCTGCCAGCACCCGTAAGTCCTCGGCCACCTGCTGCAGGGCCGCTGTGCGGAGCCGGGTGTACGCGCTCTCGATGGGGAGGTAGTAGGCGGTATGGCCCACGACTCCAAGTCCGGACTTGAGGACAGCGGCCTGGACGCGTGGGCTGCGGGCCGCTTCGTTCGTGGCTCGGGGCGGCTCCAGCGTGAGGTCGAGGAAGTCAAACCCGTGCTCCGCGGCGAACGCTACCTCCTCGTCGATCGGGAGGCGCGGATCATTCATCATCCCGACACGCATGGCCCTTCCTTTGTCGCCCGCGGCCTGGACGGGAACCGAAGCCCTATCCGCCTGGCGCACCTCGCAGGGTCCGTTCCCCCGTCCCCGGCAGACGCAAATTACCGTGGCCGGTCGGTCCGTCCACCGCGAAGGCTGGAACCCGAAGGGAAACCTACCTGCCTTTGAGTTCCTCCAGGAGCCTTCTCGCTTCCTGTTTGTGCTCGGGGTCGTCGGGGTCCGAGACCGGTAGCTCCAGGACTTTCTGGTACTCGGCCCTGGCCAGCTCGTACTGTTTCATCATTTCGTACGTCCGCCCCAGTTCCAAGTGGTGGTTGATGTGTTCCGGCTTGATTTCGATGGCCCGGAGGAAGTAGCGAACGGCCTCTTCGTTGCTTGCCGGCGGGAGTCCGCCGTAGACGACCTTTGCGGCCAGCTTCAGCACGCCACTCAGATTGGCGACCTCTCGGTGCCAGCGGGCCAGAACGTGCAGGGCACCGTCGTGGCGCGGATTCAGCTGGATCGCCTTTTCGGCTTCTTCCTTCACCTCGCGCGACAGCTCCACCTTCCGCTTCCCCCCAACGAGGAGAGCGACCCGGCCCACAGCCACGGAGAGAACGAAGTGGGCGTCTGCGCTCTCCGGGCACCGGCGCACAGCCAACCGGGCGTAGTGCTCCGCACGACGGTAATACTCCCCCTGCTCCTTTTCCGGCTTCTTTTCTCCCACGTCCACCAGCGCCTCTCCGAGCTTCCACAGAGCCTCGCAGTGGGTGGAATCGAGCTGGACGGCACGCTGGTACGCCGCCAAGGCCTCCTCCAGTCGGAAGTGGGCCCGAGCGCTGTCACCTTGGGCCAGAAGCTGCTCGGGCGTCTGTCCGAACGTCGGATTGGCGAGGACGAAACCGAACGCGAGTGCGAACCACACGCGCCTGGCGATCATCGGGTTCCTCCCTCACTGAGCGTGGTTAACGTCCCTTCGTTCTGGCATGCAGTCGCTCCCCACGCAGTGCGACAAGTCTATGGATCTTTTCCGCAAAAATCAAGGTTCCAGCGCGATGGCTGAAGGTCTTGGGAATTAGGCGCCGTTGCGTTACCTTAGCACGGCGAGGGAGAGGAGTAAGAAAGCCGTCGTTCCTTTGCGACGGTTCGGAACGGGGTACCCTGGTCAGGTTCGCGCAAGTAGGAGCGTCTGGGAGGGCGATTCGATCCCCTGTGTGTGGGCCATGGCGGAGAAGGACCGCATTGTCATTCGAGGGGCGCGGGAGCACAACCTGAAGAACATTGATCTGGAGATCCCGCGCGACAAGCTGGTGGTGATCACCGGCCTTTCGGGGTCGGGGAAGTCGTCCTTAGCCTTCGACACCATTTACGCCGAGGGCCAGAGGCGCTACGTGGAGTCGCTTTCAGCCTACGCGCGCCAGTTCCTTGGGCTCATGGAGAAGCCGGACGTGGACTATATCGAGGGCCTGTCGCCGGCCATCTCGATCGAGCAGAAGTCGGTTTCGAAAAACCCGCGCTCCACGGTAGGGACGGTCACCGAGATTTACGACTACCTCCGGCTCCTCTTCGCGCGCATCGGGGTTCCGCACTGCTACCGGTGCGGGAGGCAATTGCAGAGGCAAACCGTTCAGCAGATCGTCGACGCCGTGTTAGCCCTGCCTCAGGGATCGCGGGTCCAGATTCTGGCCCCCGTGGTGCGCGGCCGTAAGGGGGAGTACCGTGAGATCTTCGAGGAAGCACGGCGAGACGGCTTCGTTCGGGTGCGTGTGGATGGCGAAGTGCTGGAGCTCGACCGAGAGATCCGCCTGGACAAGAACAAGAAGCACAACATCGAGATCGTGGTCGATCGCCTCGTGGTGGCGGAGAAAGCAGCCAGACGCCTGGCGGATTCTGTGGAGACCGCACTTCACCTGGCCTCAGGCCTGGTCATCGTAGACGCCTCCGAAGGCGGTGAGATGCTGTTCAGCGAGCACTACGCCTGTCCCGATTGTGGCATCTCCTACGAAGAGATCGAGCCCCGGATGTTTTCCTTCAATAGCCCCTATGGCGCCTGCCGGGAGTGCAACGGTCTCGGTAGCCGGATGGTGATTGACCCGGAGCTGGTGGTCCCCAATCCGGATTTAACGGTACGGCAGGGGGCTCTTGCACCCTGGGGAGCCGTGCGCGATGGCTGGTACGCGACACTGATCCAGGGGGTGGCCGAGCGGTTCCAGATCGACCTCGACACGCCCTGGCGCAGCCTGCCGGAGGAGGCTCGGAGGGTACTCCTGTACGGGAGCGACGAGCCGATCCAGTTTCGCTATGCCAGTCGCGATGGCTCCAGCAGCGGCACCTTCCGCCAGAAGTTCGAGGGGGTCATCCCGAATCTCGAGAGGCGCTATCGGCAGACCGAGTCGGAGGCGATCCGCGAGTGGATCGAAGGCTTCATGCGCCCTGTCCCTTGTCCCGCTTGTCAGGGGGCGCGCCTGAGGCCTGAGGCTCTGGCGGTCAAGATCGCCGGCCACAGCATTTACGACGTAGCCCGCATGTCCATCCGGCAGGCGCTGGAATTCTTCGAGCGTCTGGAGTTGGGCGAGCGAGAGCAGCTCATCGCCCACCAGATCCTCAAAGAGATCCGCGAGAGGCTTCAGTTTCTGATCAACGTGGGGGTGGACTATCTGACACTGGACCGAGCGGCGGCCACCCTCTCAGGAGGAGAGTCGCAACGCATTCGCCTGGCCACCCAGATCGGCTCTCAGCTGGTGGGGGTCCTGTACATTCTGGACGAGCCGTCCATCGGTTTGCACCAGCGAGACAACCACCGCCTGATCAACACCCTCTGCCAGCTGCGGGACCTGGGGAATACGGTGATCGTCGTTGAGCACGATCGGGAGACCATTGAACGTGCCGACTACGTGATCGACCTCGGGCCAGGGGCCGGGGAGCACGGCGGTTACGTCGTGGCGACGGGCACCCCCGCGGAGATCGCGGCAAACCCCCGCTCCCTTACAGGGCAGTACATCGCCGGAGTGCGGGCCATTCCTGTTCCGAAGCGGAGACGCCGCGGAAACGGGCAGTTCCTGGTCCTCCGCGGCGCCCGCGGGAATAACCTCAAGAACATCGACGTGCGGATTCCCTTGGGCTGTTTCGTGTGCGTCACGGGCGTCTCCGGGTCCGGGAAGAGCACGCTGATCGATGAGACCCTCTACCCCATTCTGGCCAAGGCCCTCTACCATGCCAAGGAACAGCCGTTGCCGTACGACGCAATTGAGGGAATCGAGCATATCGACAAGGTAATCAACATCGATCAGAGCCCCATCGGGCGAACGCCGCGCTCCAACCCAGCTACGTACACGGGTCTCTTTACGTACATCCGCGACCTCTACTCGAGGCTGCCTGAGGCTCGAATGCGGGGGTACAAACCCGGGCGCTTCAGCTTCAATGTGAAAGGGGGACGCTGCGAAGCCTGCCAAGGAGACGGAATCATCAAGATCGAAATGCACTTCCTGCCCGACGTCTACGTGACCTGTGAGGTGTGCAAGGGACGACGGTACAATCGCGAGACGCTGGAGATCAAGTACAAGGGCAAGTCGATCGCCGACGTTCTTGAAATGACCGTCTCCCAGGCCCTTGAGTTCTTTGAGAACATCCCGCCCATCCGGAGGAAGCTACAGACCCTCCACGATGTCGGACTGGGCTACATCCGGCTTGGCCAGCAGGCCACGACGCTTTCGGGCGGCGAGGCGCAGCGGGTGAAGCTCGCCGCTGAGCTGTCGAAAGTGAGCACAGGGCGTACGCTCTATATCCTCGATGAGCCCACTACGGGCCTGCATTTCGAAGACATCCGCATGCTGCTGGACGTGCTGAATCGCCTGGTGGAACGCGGGAATACGGTGATCGTGATTGAGCACCACATGGACGTCATCAAGACGGCTGACTACATCATCGATCTCGGCCCCGAAGGTGGCGAGCAAGGAGGCTACGTCGTGGCCGTCGGGACGCCGGAGGAAGTGGCCCAGAATCCCCGTTCCTACACCGGGCATTTCCTCAGGCGGGAACTGGGGCTTGCACCCTGAACAGGGGAGGCCGTCTTCTGACGAGGGATGCCTTCCCGGATTCATCCCGCCCCGGCAGGACGAGGCGGGGCGCGCATCCCAATCTCCCCAGGATGAGCCACAAATGAGGTGGGCTGCCAGAGCAGAACGACGAAATCGATGCTTGAGGAAAACCTGACGAGTGGCGTTCGCACCCTGCGCGGCGATCCCAGGAAAGCGATCGTCAAGCTTTCGGCGCCGATGGTGGTGGCCAACGTCGTCCAGGCCGTGTACAACCTGGCCGATGGCATCTGGGTGGCGGGCTTGGGCGCCGACGCCCTGGCAGGCGTAGGCCTGTTTTTCCCGTTCTTTATGATCATGCTTTCGCTGGCCGCGGGCATGGCGATCGGGGGAAGTGCCGCGGTGTCGCGGCGGATCGGTGCCCGGGATAAGGCAGGCTCCGATTCGGCGGCTGTTCATACCCTGGCAATTGGGCTCGGCATCGCCGTGACTCTAACCTTGGTGTGCTATCCCCTCCTGTCCCACATTTTTCGCGGAACCGGTGTACGTGGGCCAGTTCTTGAGCTTACCTTGCAGTACGGCCGCATTCTGGTGGCAGGTTCCGTGCTGTTGGTTTTCAGTAACCTGGCCAACGGCATCCTGCGCGGTGAAGGCGACTCCCAGAGGGCCATGCTGGCGATGGTCCTCGGCTCGCTGCTCAATATCGGCCTGGATCCCCTGTTTATCTACACACTCGGGATGGGGATAGCCGGCGCGGCCTGGGCAACCCTGTTGTCCATCGGCCTTTCCGCGGTCTTGATGGGCTACTGGATTTTCGTCCGCCGCAGCACCTACGTCCGCATCCGCGTCCGCGCGTTTCGATACGACGGGCGGATCGCCGCCGAGATTCTGCGGGTGGGTGTACCCGCCTCCTTTGCGCAGCTCTCCATGGCCGCGGCTATGTTCGTGCTCAACGCCATCGTGGTCCGCGCTGGAGGAACGGACGGGGTGGCCATCTTTACCAGCGCGTGGCGCATCATCATGTTCGGTCTGGTCCCTCTTTTCGGCATTGCCACGGGAGTCACGGCGGTCACCGGGGCGGCTTATGGCGCTCGGGATGTTGAAAAGCTGCGCACTGGCTACTTCTACGGGATTGAGGTAGGACTGGCCATCGAGGGAGCCGTCTTCGTTTCGATCCTGCTTCTGGCGCCGCGATTGGCCTACCTTTTCACCTACGCGGAAAAGTCCTCCCACCTGGCCCGCGATCTCTCCCACGCCATGCGCATCCTTGCCTGCTTCCTTCCGACTGTCCCCCTCGGAATGCTCACCGGCTCGATGTTCCAGGGGATCGGCAAAGGCGAGAATTCCCTCGCGGTGACCGTGCTCCGGACCCTCGTCCTGCAAATCGCTTTCGGTTACCTGCTGGGGTTGAGCTTCGCTCTCGGCCTGGAGGGAGTCTGGTGGGGTATCGTGAGCGGGAATGTCCTGGCCGCTTTGGTGAGCTTCCTCTGGGGTAGGTACACAGTTCGCCGATTGGAAAAGCGGCTTGTGTCGGCAACGGTTTCCTCGGAAGCGGAGGTCGTGGCCCCGAAAGGCCGGGCCGGTCTTTGACAATTCGTGAAATCTTTACCCTTGCCTCGGCTCCTTCCGTGTTCTAATTTGGGCGTGGTTGACCAGGGAGATAAGCGTCCCAGATTGGAGGTGTGGCGATGTCCGAGCTGAATCGCAGGGAGTTTATGGTGCGCACTGCGGGCACTACCGCGGCGCTTGCCTTGGGTTTTAGCATAGCGCGCTCGGCCAAAGCGAGCCCGAACGATACCATCCGAGTGGCCGTTGTGGGCGTTCACGGGCAGGGCAGAAGCCACATCCGGGGCTTCAGCTCGCTGCCGAACGTGCAGGTGGCCGCCATCTGCGATGTGGACGAGAACGTCATCGCCGAGCGGCTTCAGGAAATGGAGCAGCGGGGGCTACCCAAGCCCAGGGTCTATACGGACATCCGCAAGCTGCTTGAGGACAAGGAAATCGACGCGGTCAGCTTCGCGACCCCTCACCACTGGCATGCTCTGGGAACCATTTGGGCCTGTCAGGCCGGAAAGGACGTGTACGTGGAGAAGCCCTGCTCCCACAACGTGTGGGAGGGAAGGAAGATCATCGAGGCGGCGCACAAGTACAATCGCATTGTGCAGCACGGCACCCAGATACGCTCGTCCGTGGCTGTGCGCGCAGCGATCGAATACCTCCGCTCGGGAGCGCTGGGCGAGGTCTACATGGCCAAAGGTCTCTGCTACAAGTGGCGAGAATCCATTGGCAAGGCTGGAGGCCCGCAGCCCATCCCTAAGGGCGTTAATTACGACCTCTGGCTCGGTCCCGCCCCCTACAAACCCCTGATGCGCAAACGCCTCCACTACGACTGGCATTGGTTCTGGGACTACGGAAACGGGGACATTGGCAATCAGGGTGTCCATCAGATGGACATCGCCCGCTGGGGGCTCGGTGTGACCCTGCCCACGAAAGTGACCGCCATGGGGGGCCATTTCATGTTCGACGATGACCAGGAAACCCCGAACACCATGATCGCGGTCTTCGAGTTCCCCAGCACCGAAGGAGGCGGGGACAAGAAGAAGATTCTGCAATTCGAAGTGCGCCACTGGATCACCAACGACGAAGGCCCCATCGCCCAGGAGCCTGGGGACAACACCATCGGCGTGATCTTCTACGGCTCCGAGGGGTACCTGGTGGTCGACAGCTACCAGAGCTGGAAAACCTTCATGGGTAAGAAGCGCGAGCCAGGCGCCTATGCCAATGCCGGCGGCAATCACTACAAGAACTTCATCGACGCCGTGAGAGCCAGGGATCCGAAGATTCTGAACGCTCCCATCGAGGAGGGGCATCTGAGCTCGGCGCTCTGCCACCTGGCGAATATCTCGTACCGGCTGGGCCGCTCCCTCCAATTCGATCCGGTCAACGAGCGTTTTGTGAACGACGACGAGGCGAACGCGCTGCTGAGAAGACAGTACCGCGAGCCATTCGTCGTCCCCGAAAAGGTCTAAAGGTGCACAGGCCATCTCGACCGGGCGAGCCCCCTGCGGACGCGTACGCCGTCGATACTCTGCTCCCGAGGGGCCAGCTCAAAATCTGAACGGGGACGGACATCGTCCTTCAGCCCATGGGCTGCGGCGAGGGTTGCCGCAGCCTTTTTTTGCAAGTAAAGCGCGGGGACTACTGAGAGCCGAGGGCAAGAGCCTTTGGCGGGAGGAGATGGAATAGGGTGATTCGGCGTCCGGCCCATTCCACGACGGCAGCGTACGAACCCGAGGGGTCAAGGCAGAGGCGGTGCTTCCCTTGGCCTAAGGGGAGCCGATCTTTGAGCTCGAAGCCGCCTCCGGTCCCGTGCAGAAGGCGCAGCTCAGCCGCGCCGCCCAGGGTCACCAGCAGGTCGCTCAGACCATCGTGGTCGTAGTCGAGGACGGCCAGGTCCGAGGGTCCTCCGTGCACGGGGAAGTAGAGCGCGGTGGGGAATGTCCCGAAGCCGGAGTTCCGTAAGATACCGATCCTTTCTCCCGAGCTATCGGCAAAGACGAGGTCCGGGAACCCGTCGTTATCGAAGTGGAGCACCTGCAGGCGCGCGATGGGTCGGTCTATCCCGTAGCGGGCGCCGTGGAATTGGGCCGGGGCCTCCTGGAGGAGCACAAGGATCTCCCGGTCGGATGGGAGGAAGGCGACCACATCGTCCAGGCCATCACGGTTCAGGTCCGCCCATTGCGGGTCCTGGACGGAGGGCAAACCGGACGCGATCCGCACAGCCTGGCTTGCGGGGCCCGACGCTCTGAGCAGAACCAGGGAGCCGTCCTCAAAATGGACCAGGTACTCTGGGTCCGTCTCTGCATTGGCCGCAAGAGCTTTCAGCGGCGATCCGGGTAGCGGAAGCCTGCCTATCTCGCGAAAGTCCCCTTCCGGCTGTGGCCTGAGGATGACCAGTTCCTGGTCCGCAATTGCGGCCACGAGAGGTGAAAGCTGGCCCTGGCTTTGTGCTTCGACGACCCTGAGTTCCTTTGCCTTTGCCAGCCCAATCAGGGGTAGCTGCCAGACCGGACGAACGGATCCGGGCTCGTACATCGCGGCCTCGGATCGTCCCAATGCCAGCAGCTGGCCACCGGGCAGAAAGCAGCAGGCTTGGACCTCCCAGGCGGCATCGAAGGTGGCGAGCACGCGCAGCAGGGGATTCCGACGGTTGATCAGGAGGCCCACGTCGCCCTCGCCACGATGGGCGACAAGCCCGTCCGGGTCGGCATCGCCGTCCAGGTCCACGAGGATCAAACCCGCGGGCTCTCTGCCCACCCCGTAGCTGCTCTCGATGCGCAAAGGACCTCCGCCTCCTGCCGAGAGAATCGCTACGCTGTTGTTCCGCTCGCAGGAGACAGCCAGCTCAGGGAAACCGTCGAGGTCGATGTCGGCCACGGCCATGCGCAGGGGTCGTCCGGGGACGTTTAGGGTTTGCTCGAGCTGCAGAGCCTGACCGAGAGATCGCAGCACGTAGATTCGGTCGGAGCCTGGGCAAGTCACCACGACGCGGGCACCGGAGTCACCAGGAGCCCGGAAGGCACACAGGGAAGCGGGTGTGTCGTCCAGCCGCAGGCGGCTGCGGATCACGAAGGCATCGTTCAGACGGGCGAGCATCCAGATGGATCGATCGCCCTCGTGGGCTACGAGAATCTCGTCTTGACCGTCGCGATCGAAGTCGAAAAGGAAGACGTCCGTCGGAGCCTTGCCCACCGGGAGGAAGAGGGGGGGTAATGCGGAGGCTTCTTGACGCAGGCGGAGGAGGGCAAGGGCGTCTTCGTCGCGCAGAGCAACGACGAGATCGGGGACTTCGTCCCCATCGTAATCGCCCACCGCTCCTGCGATGGGCGCCCGTCCCACCCAAATGGTGCGCCGCGACGCGAAATGCCCCGTCCCGTCGTTGAGAAGAATGTCCACGTCGTCGCTGTGGCGATTCACGGTTACCAGGTCCGGGCTACCGTCGCCATTGGCATCGGGGGTGAACAGGGCGACGGGGCCGTTCCCGAGATAGTATTTCTGCCCGGGCTGGAACGTCCGATGGCCGGCGTTGAGGTAGACGGTGACGTCGCGATCCTGAAAGTTATTGACGATCACGTCTGGGAGGCCGTCCCGGTTGAGGTCCGTAGAGGCCACAAAGGTTGGCACACCGCCTGTAGGGAGAACGGGGGTCACGTCGAAGGTGCCGTCACCACGATTCAGATGGATGGAGACGGCGTTGTCGTCGCGGTTTACCACGCAGAGATCGGGGAAGCTGTCGCCATCGAGGTCAGCGGAGCGCATCGCCACGGGGTAGTGCCCCGCAGGGAAAAAGCGGGGGTAGTCGAACTGGCCTCCACCCAATCCGCGTAGGACGGCAATAGCGTGTTCAAGACTGCAGAGGACGACTACGTCTTCTTGGCCATCGCGGTCCAGGTCGACCACCTCACACCACAGCGGTCCCCCGGCGACGATGTAGTCCACACGGCTCGGGAACCCGCCTTTCCCGTCATTGAGCATCACGGAGACACTCTGCTCCGCGAAGTTGGCGATGACCAGGTCCGGCCAGAGGTCCTGGTTAAGGTCCTTCGCGACCAAATGCCTGGGTTCCCGGCCTATCGCGTAGCGGACGGCTCGTCCGAAGGTACCGTTTCCGCGATTGGTGAGGACCGAGAGGGAGCTATCACCGGAGCCGACGACCGCCAGATCCAGGTCGCCGTCGCGGTCAAAATCGGCGGCCGCGGCTGCCGATGGCTTCCAGCCCACCTCGTAGTTCTGCATCACCGAGAGGGTTCCATCGCCGCGATTCCAGTACACAGAAACGGTATTGTTGAGGCTGTTCGACACGACGAGATCAGCCCGCCCGTCCTTCTGCAGGTCGATGGAAAGGATGTGGCTCGGCCAGTTCCCTGCGCCGTAACGGAGGCCCTGGCTGAACTGCAACGCGCCCCGATTGAGATACAGCACCAGGCCATTGTCCTTCTCGTTGGCCACGACGAGGTCGGAGGCCCCGTCTTCGTTGACGTCGGCGAAGGCGATGGCCTGAGGACCTTCTCCCGTGTCGAAAAGGCGGCGGCTGAGGAAAAGCAGTCCACCCTCATTGATGAGGCCGAAAACCGCATTCTCTCCTTTGGCCGTCACAACCACGTCAGGGTCGCCGTCCCCGTCCAGGTCCCCGAGGTCCAGACAGGAAGGGCGGGTTCCCACGGGGAAATCCAGGCGGGTCTCGAAAATGGCTTGCCCTTCCGCCGGGAGAGGGAAAAGGGCCAGGCAGGCAAGTAGTCCGGCCACGCACCTCGTCTTCATCGGGCCTCCATGGGCATCGGCATCTCCAAGACGTGACACGCCAATCTTCTATCGGCATTGCGAGCGGGATTTGTTAGCGGACGCGGACGATCACGGGCCCCGAACGGGATCGTTTCGGGGGAGGGGGACCTTCTCCGGACGGGGTGGACCCAACCCCGCTACGCACCTGTGCCAGGGGCTTCGAGGAAGTGAGTCATCAACCAGTCGGCGAGCGCTTCCACGTTGTCTGGGGCAAGCCGCAGAGTCACATGGCGGAGGGACGACGGGAGGTCCGCACCGGGCTCGTCGAGGATCCCAAGGACCGTGGCGGGATCAACGGAGGCCGCATAGTCCGGATCCCAAGAGGGGCGAAGAATCAGCTTTGGGAGGGGGCTCGAGCCGAAGCCTTCCAGGAGCACCAGATCGGCGAACTCGAAATGGCGATGGAGGATCGGCTCCAACTGGGGTTCGAAGTACCGAAAATGGGCATAGCCCTGCGGCATCACCAGCCCCGTGGCCAAGGCGCCAGCCATCCGGTACCGGTCCGTGTCGGACCCAGGCGTGTCGAGAAAGTGGGTGTGAACGGTGTGCTTCACCACCGCCACCCGTACGGATCTGCGACGGAGATAGCGCACGAGTTGGCAGATCAGGCTGGTCTTTCCTGACTTCTTGGGACCGCAGATGGCCAGTGCCTTCGGACCGTATTTGCTCACCGGAAGGCGACCAGTTTCAGGTACCAGTAGAAAGCGGGCGCCGCCAGGAAGAAGCTATCGAATCGATCGAACATGCCGCCATGTCCCGGGATCAGGTTCGAGCTGTCCTTCACGCCTGCGTCGCGCTTGAACAGGGACTCGGTGAGGTCGCTGGCCTGGCCGAGGACGCCGACGATCGCGCCGATCGACAGCGCGTCGGAGATGCCAAGACCCGGGAAGAACAGGGGACGCAGGGCCAGCGCGCCCAACTCCCCGAAGGCCAATCCTGCAGCCGCTCCTTCCCAGGTCTTGCCCGGGCTGACGGCCGGGGCGAGTTTGTGCTTCCCGACGGAGGCTCCGAGGAAGAATGCGGCCGTGTCGCAGATCCACACCACAAGGATCAGGCCCACGATCCACAGACCGGCGTGCCTGTAGGGGATCCCGAGAGAAAGGGGCAGTTGGCGGACCAGGAGAAGATGGCCGAGGAGCAAAGCGATGTAGGCCGGCCCAAACGCGGTGGCCGCAAGGTTGAGGGTGCTGCCCTGGGGCCCGCGAAAAACGTGTACGAGGCAAGCCAGCCCCACCAGCCCCGCGAGAGCGCTGACTACGAGGACCCAGCTCCCAAGATAGCACCCTGCGAGGATCGTCATTGAGCTCAGAAGACCCAGGATCTCCAACGGCTTCACCCCAAGCTGTCGAGAGAGCGAGTAGTATTCGTGCAGAGCAGTGGCAACGATGATGGTGACGACCGCGACAAATGGGAGCCGCCCGTAGTACGCGGATCCCAGCACGACCGGCCCCAGAAGTAGAGCCACCAGTACCCTGGTCCCAAGCTTCGATTTCCGGACCCAGCTGTTTTCTGACATAGGCACTCGTCCCATACGTTGCGTGCTGACGCGTTAGATCGCCGGCTTCCACATCCCTCTTCGGGGATTCCGTCAGGGGCGGTCTTCATCGATCTTGAGAGAGCCGATAATCTCCCGGACCGAGCGTAGCCCTTGCTCACGACAGTACGCCTCGATGCCTTCGGCCACCCGCACCGCCGCGTCGGGCCGCACGAAATTGGCCGTCCCCACCTGCACGGCGGTCGCTCCTGCAATCAGGAACTGCAGGGCGTCTTCCGCCTCGAAGATTCCGCCGATGCCAATCACGGGAATCTTCACGCGCTGGACGATCTGCCACACCCGGGCGAGGGCAATGGGGCGGATGGCGGGGCCGGAAAGCCCGCCGGTGATCGTGCCCAGGACCGGCCTCCGACTCCGAACATCCACGACCATCCCGACCACCGTGTTGATGGCCGAAATCGCGTCCGCCCCACCTTCCTCGGCGGCCACGGCAATACCGGCAATGTCTGTGACGTTCGGGGAGAGCTTGACGATTAGGCAGCGTCGGGTTACCTTGCGAACCGCTTCCGTCAATCGCCGCGTCACCGATGGGCTGGTGCTGAAGGCCAATCCCCCTTCCTTCACGTTCGGGCAGCTGAAATTGAGCTCGAACGCATCGAACCCCTGTTCCTCCTCAAGGCGCTCGACGACGGCCACAAACTCGTCCTCAGTCTTCCCGGCCACGTTTACGATGACCCGCGTGTCCAGAGCGGCCAGATAGGGAAGCTTCTCCTTCGCGAAGCGCTCCACTCCGTCGTTTGCCAGGCCAATGGAATTGAGCATTCCCGCCGGCGTCTCCACGATACGCGGGGGCGGGTTGCCCACCCTTGGCTCCAGAGTGACAGTCTTCGTGACGACCCCACCGAGGCGGGAGAAGTCCACAAGGCCTTCGAACTCCCGAGCGTAGCCAAACGTACCGGAGGCCGTGAGGACCGGATTGCGAAGCTCAAGCGGACCAATCTGGACACGCGTGTCGATCAAAGCTCCACCTCGTCGAGGGAGAAGACGGGCCCATCTTTGCAGACGAGCAGGTACCCGTTCCGGCGGCGGGCCTTCACGGCACAACCTACGCACGCGCCGAAACCGCACGCCATCGCCGTCTCCAGCGACACCCAGACGTGGGAGAACCGGGGCGGTAGTGCTCGACGCACGGCCTGAAGAGCAGCAAGGGGACCACAGACATAGATCCAGACCGCGGGACTCCAGCTGCCAAGCGCCTGCTGAACGAGGTCCGCAAGTGTGCCGCGCATCCCGACGCTGCCATCCTCCGTCGACACGAGGAGGTTTACCCCGAGCTCCTGGAACGACCGGAGGCTTACCAGCTTCTCGCGGCCCCGCGCACCGTAGAGAAGAGTGACCGGGGAGCCATTTTCGGCCAGGCACCGGCTCAGGAGCAGGAGGGGAGCGATCCCAAGACCTCCGGCCAGGAGCACGGCCGGGGTCCCTCGAGGAGGCAGTGGAAATGAATTCCCAAGGGGCCCGAGTACATCCAGGAAATCCCCCTCTTTCGCCTGGCTGAGGAGGCGAGTCCCCTCTCCCACCACCTGGAACAGAACGTCCCATTCTCCCTTCCCGGGTCTCGCGTCGTGGAAACTGAACGGGCGGCGCCAGAGAGGGAAGTAGGACGGGTTCACCCGGATGTTCACGAAGTTGCCTGGCTGAGCCACGCGAGAGAGGCGCTCTGAGGCCAGGGTCAGGCGGAAGATGGAGTCCGCCACCTCCTCCTTGTGCACCACCTGGCAAAGCTCGATCCTGGGCGGAACTCGGGTCGCTTGTGTCTCAGGCATCGTCTCTATCTCGGCGTTACGCTGTTCGATGAAAGGTACGAAGAAGCAGGGAGGACTGCAATCGCTTCCACGCCGCCCCGGTTCCACGAGAACCTGTCCGGCGGACGGTCGATCCTAGCCCGACCGCCCGTCGGCAAGCGGCGCTACTCGGCACGCACCCTTTGCCGCCAGCAGCCAAGGCCAGAGGCCCCCACGGGTGGCGGGAAGTTGGGGATGCGTTCCACGCCGAGGCGGTTGCGCCGCGAGCATTCTGCCCAGGACCAAGCAGCCACCTGCGGCAAAGCACCGAGCCCTGACGAAGGCGAGCCGCGAGCTTATTTGAGGGGCAGCCGATGGACGGGTCAACACTGGGAGCAAAAGATGTCGCCTAGGGCCCTGGACTGGATTGTTTACTCGAAGGCGCGTTTGGGACGGAATCGGTGCGGCCCCCTTACTTGTCCCCGTGGAGTCGAAATCCCCCCTGCGGTTCAGCTGGGTAATCGGCCTCAGCGGTCGTTACTGATCGATTCGGGCCGCGCGGCAAGGCTCTCGGGATGTACCGCGTAACGAGCGACGGGGCGAACGCGCAGCCGATCCGCAACGGGAAGAATAACCGTGAACGTCGTCCCCTTGCCCAAGGTGCTGTCGACCAGAAT
>JAPDPT010000036.1 GCA_034506315.1 candidate division KSB1 bacterium
GACAGCGGGAGAAACTGCCTCGATCCTCATGGACAGTCGACCCTCCCTATTCGGTTTGCGTCGTTCTCGACATTGAGCAGAGCCGTCTTCTGGTCCACAAAATACCCGCCGCCGGAAACAACTGACCCCGGCCACGCCGCCGGATTCGCAAGGGTCGCCTCGTCTACGCCCGAATTCCATTGGACCGATAGCCCATTCGCCCCAGTGGCTCAAGGTCCTCCCAGTCGATCGGCGGACTGGAACTCCGTGATCCGGAGACTTCGAAGCCCTTGACATCTTGCCGGGAGAATCGTATCTACGGGAGGACTTGCCGCAACGGTGCCGAGGCGTGGGAGCTCCAAACGGCGGGAGCCGGAAACGGCGACCATCTCCCAGCTCGGCTGCATCCATCGTACAACGATAGGACGGAGCTTTACAAGACCTGCGAGAGAGTCACGAGGTGGGAAGATGGCAGATAAGAGACTTGTCGGCCGACGGCAGTTCCTGAGGGATTCCATGGGGGCGGGGGTCGCCCTCACCCTTGCTGCGGTTACCCCGGCTGCAGCCTACAGGCGGATTCTGGGGGCCAATGATCGCGTTCGCCTCGGGTTCATCGGCGTGGGCAATCGGGGCAGTCAGCTGCTGGAGGCCTTTCTCCGTTTCCCCGACGCCGAGGTGGTAGCGCTCTGCGACGTCTATCAGCCTTACCTGGAGCGCGACCGTAGCAAGGTCGATGCACGTATCTTGGCCTCCCTCGGCTCCCTCGTCCCCAAGATGGGAGAGAGCCTGCCGGCCAGTGTGAGGAGATACCGTGATTTCCGTCAGCTCCTGGATCAGAAAGACATCGATGCGGTGGTCATCGCAACGCCCGACCACTGGCACGCGGTACAGACCATTTGGGCCTGCGAGGCAGGCAAGGACGTCTACGTCGAGAAACCCCTGACGCTGACTGTGGTAGAGGGCCGCAGAATGGTCGAGGTGGCCAAGCGCACAGGCAGAGTTGTTCAGGTCGGCCTCCAGAGGCGTTCCTCGGTGGTTTACCAGGAGGTTGTGGAGATCGTTCGCTCCGGCAAGATCGGCAAGATCAGCGTCGCGCGCGCTTATCGCATCAACAATATGTGGCCGGCTGGCATCGGGCGTGAAAAGCCTTCCGATCCTCCCGAAGGGATGGATTGGGACCTGTGGCTTGGCCCTCGACCCTATCGGCCGTACCAATACAACATCGCTCCCTACAAGTTCCGCTGGTGGAAAGACTATTCTTCTCAGCTGGCCAACTGGGGTGTCCACTATTGCGATGCCATCCGCTGGATCCTGGGCGAAGAGGCTCCTCGCGCTGTGGTCGCCGTGGGAGGGAAATTCCTCGTCGACGATGATCGAACCATTCCCGACACCTTGGAAGTAACCTACGAAATGCCTTCGGGAACCCTCGTCGTCTTCGGCCAATACGAAGCCTGCGGAGGAAGGCCTTTCCCCTTCGGCGAGATTGAGCTTCGGGGAACCCTCGGCACGCTGTACTGCGATCAGTCCGGGTACCGGATTGTACCTTCTCCAGACGGCCAGTTCCAGAAGGCCGAGCCGCGGACGGAGCCCGTCGAGAAGGTGGGGATCGAGCAGGACACCACGGTGGACCACGTGCGGAACTTTCTGGACTGCGTTAAGTCCAGGGCGACCCCGCGCTGCGATCTGGAGACGGGCCATCGCTCCAATGTCTTCGCGCTCCTCGGCAACATTTCCCTCGAAGTAGGCCAGCGCATCGAGTGGGACGCCGAGCGCGAGCAGGTCGTACGCCCAAAGAGTGCCAACCGTTTCCTGCATTACCGGTACCGTTCGCCCTGGAAACTTAGCTGATCCCCTTGCGGCCTTGAACCAAGGCGATGGACCTCTTGATCAGCTGGGGAGAGGATCCAATGCACAGGAAAGCTTGCCAGGATCCGAGCCGAAGGGAGTTTCTTCTTAGGTCGGCGGGCGCGATGGCAGCGGTCTCACTCGCGGGGTGGAGCCGTGCAGCCAGCGCAGAAGAGCTTTCGAAGCCTCCTGTTTGCATCTTCTCCAAGCACCTCCAATGGCTCGATTATTCGGGGATGGCCGAGACGGCGGCCGAGCTCGGCTTTGATGGCGTAGACCTCACCGTGCGGCCAGACGGTCACGTGAAGCCGGAAAGGGTGGAAGAAGATCTCCCGCGCGCCGTGGAAGCGGTGCGCAAAGCGGGCCTCCGGGTGCCGATGATCGTGACGGCGATCACGGAGCCTGACGACCCGTCGACCCACAGGATCCTGAAAACGGCCAGCCGGCTCGGAATCCCCTACTACCGCCTCGGCTACTGGCGCTACCCCAAAGATCGTTCCCCTGCCACGGCCCTGGAGGAACTGCAGGCCAAGGCCCGCGCCCTTGCTCAGCTGAACCAGGAGTACGGGATTGTGGGTGATTACCAGAACCACACAGGACTCGACCGTGTCGGGGCTGCCGTCTGGGACTTATGGTTCGTCTTCCGGGAGCTCGACCCGCGGTGGATCGGTTGCCAATTCGACGTGCGCCACGCTACAGCCGAAGGAGGGTACTCCTGGCCCACCGACTTCCGTCTGATCGCTGAGCGCGTCCACACGATCGTCGTGAAGGACTTTGTCTGGCAGAAGGAAGGCGATCGCTGGGAAGCCCGCAGCTGCCCCCTCGGTCAGGGGATGGTCGACTTCCCCCTGTTTTTCACCCTGCTCCGGAACGTCGGCTTTCACGGACCGATCTCTGTCCACTACGAATATTCTCTGGGTGGCGCCGAGCGCGGAGCTCAGCAGCTCAGCGCGCCCAAGCAGGAAGTGCTGTCATCCATGCGCAACGATCTGATAAGGCTTCGCGAGTGGTTGAGCAAGTACGGCTTCGCCTGACAATAGCGAAGGGGTAGCCATGGTACACCGGAAACAACTCAGCAGCCGGAGGGAATTTCTCGCCAAGCTTTCGTGTGCCGCCGTGGCCGTGAGTGCGGGGAATCTATGGCCTGGGACCGCCGCGGCGGAGGCCGCGCGCCACCTTCGCGCCAGTCGCAAGACGGGGAGGGATCGAGCCGTGAGCATCGTGGTCGAGCGGGTTAACTCCAACTTTGAACGCGAACCGCTCCTGCGGCCCTTCGGCTTCAAGGGCGGGTACATGACCGAGATCTGGCAAACGGTCGTCCTGCTCGAGAGCGAGGAAGGAGATCCGGTGATTGGGATCGGGACGCAAAACGTCCTCTGGTCCGATGCGCGGGTCTTCTCATCCTATTCCGAAGCGGCCGGAAACGCCCTCATGTTCTCGGTCACCGAACGAGCCTTGCAGATGCTTCGAGAAGTGCGCTTCGCTAGCCCAATTGAGTTGCTCGACGACCTCCTGCCGGAGCTGTACACCTACGCCAGGAACATCACCCGATGCCCGGACCTGCGCACAACTTTCGTCCTGAACGCGTTGGTCCCGGTGGACAATGCAGCGTGGCTGCTCTACGCCCGGAAACACCGCCTGACCCAGTTCGACGACCTCATTCCGGAGGAGTACCGTCCCGCCCTGTCGCACAAACACAACCAGGTGGCGTGCATTCCCCTCATCTCTTATTCCGTGCCCGTCGAGGAGATCGTAGAGGCCGTTCGCAATGGCTACTTTTTCCTGAAGATCAAGATCGGGCAGCCCGGCAGCCAGGAGGAAATGCTGCAGAAGGACATGGCGCGTATTGAAGCCGTCCATCGGGCAATCGGGGGTTTCCGCACCGAACACACCGCGAACGGACGCATCCCCTATTACTTCGACGCCAACGGACGCTACCAGCGGAAGGAAACCCTCCTACGCCTGCTCGACTTCACGAAGAAGATCGGGGCCTTTGAACAGATCGCCATCGTGGAGGAGCCGTTTCCGGAAGAATATGAGACAGACGTAACCGACATCCCCGTCCGACTTGCCGCGGACGAGAGCGCCCACACCGATGCCGACGCTCTGAAGCGAATCCAGATGGGGTACCGGGCGATCGCTTTGAAGCCCATCGCCAAGACCCTGAGCATGAGTTTGCGGATTGCCCGTGTCGCCCACGAGCACAACGTCCCCTGCTTCTGCGCCGACCTCACAGTGAATCCTATCCTCGTGGACTGGAACAAGAATGTGGCCGCCCGACTGGCGCCGTTCCCAGGCCTGGGGTTGGGCCTTCTGGAAACCAACGGGCACCAGAATTACCGCGATTGGGAAAAGATGCGCCGTTACCACCCCTGCTCCGAGGCCCCCTGGACGCGAGTCGTCCGAGGTGTGTTCCACCTGGACGAAGATTTCTACCGGCGCAGCGGTTGCATTTTCGAGCCATCGGAGCACTATCTTCGACTTGTGCAGCCCTCGCATTCGTAATGGCGGAAGCTTGTCCTGCGGAGGAAGCTCGTTGGGTTTGCCTTAGGACACCTCGCCGCGAGTGACGCAAGGCGGTTCCTGGACCCTTCCGAGGAGCGGCTTCTTTTCCGCTGTACCCGCCGAACTGTCGGTGCGGCAACGAAACTGGCTCTCCCTTGAGGGAAGCTCCAGAATCGCGACCTGGAGCGCAGACGATGCCTGTCTCCCACCTGAGTTAACGCGAACGGATCCTGCCCCAGTCCCTCCTATTCGCCTCTAAAGAGCGAGGGAACAGAGTCAACGGAAGATCTGGCGAGCCGCCATTTCAATTCGTTGGACGCGCGTCTTTCGGCGGATGCCTTGTCGCGGCGGATGAGCAAACGTTTCAGAGGAGCTGGGAACATACGCGGCACGGTCGTTGCAAAGACTACTATGCTGGTCTATGTCGCGGACTCAGTCCGCCCATTTCCCGGACAAAGGATGGGCAAAAAGTGACCACCGGGGGGAGCGAAGGAAAAGCCTTGCACACGAGGAGAGACCAGAGTGCGAGAAAACACAGGAGGTGTAAGATGAGGGAAGTAAAGCGGTTGCGCCGAGCGTTTGTGGCAGCCGCAATCGGCTGCGCCCTGGTTGGGGGCTCCGTGTCGGGAGGCGATCAGGCGCAGGCGGCCCCACTCGCAGGCGGAAAAGTCCCTGGCCGAATACCCTTCGCGATCCTCTCTACGCTGCACGATTTCTCGCAATCCAGCACCATTTCGAACGTTCGGATCAATGGCCAGAACCCGGCTGTGGTGGAGCTGGAAGGCAGCCTCACTCTCGAGTTCAACTTTGATGGGGGCGAATCGATTGCGCTGGTCCACATCCTGCTGGACCTGGACAACAGCGGCACCGTCACCCCGGCCGACGTCGAGATAGGGGAACCAGAGGCCTTCGTAGACAACAGCGACCTGGACGCGGATCCCGCGGTTGGCGCCTTCCGCATTTCCGCGCCTACCTTCCAGGTCCTTCCGGTCGTCGCCCAGTACGTCGTGGCTCTCCGCGGCACCTCGGGCTGGGCCATCTGTCCCGTTACCGTTACCGCTCCATCGCCGAGTTACTCCATCTCCGGAGTGGTGACTTCTCCCCCCAACGTGCCTGGCATTGCCGTCGTGGCGATGTTTTTCACGGGTGGCAGGGAGGAAGGGTTGGTTGTGGCGACGATCACGGACGCCAATGGCCAATTCTACATTCCCGTGCCCAGCGCGCTGGCCAACGACTCCGCTGTGGTGCTCGCGGCCGATTTCCTCGACGTAACAGGCACCTTCATATTCTCCATGCCGGTCCTCGTCCGGGTGGACGGCCACATCACGGGAATTAGCCTGGAGCTCATCCCAGCTGACCGTTGGATCCGGGCCCACTTAGTCGACGATAGCGGGAATCCCGTGGCCGGAATCCTCCTGGGTCTGGAAACCGATAGCCCCAATATTGGTGCTCGCACCAATGCGGACGGGGTTGCCATCCTGCGGGCCGTGGGCGTGGACCGAGCCAGGGTTGCCGCCGATCCAGGGATGTTGCTGCCCGAGTTTTCTGCCGGCACTGGAGAGGAGGTCACCCTTGTGCAAGGGGATACGGTGGATGTCACCGTCCGCATCTACCGGAACGATGCCACAATCCAGGGGATCGTGTACATGGACGGCCGACCTAAGCCGGGGATCCGGGTCTACGCGTCGAATGAGGTAGCGTACACCCGCGGGTGGACCGACATTTCCGGCCAATTCTCCTTGGCAGTGTGCTCGCGCGCCGGCACTGGGTCCTACTGGGTCAACGTGGAGCGGCCAGAGGGCTATATGGTTCAGGGGCCGGGCCAGGCCATACCGGCCGGGACTACCGGAGTCCGTTTCGACCTCGTTCGAGCGAGCGCAGAAGTCTACGGCTATGTGACCGATGCGAATACAGGGCAGCCCGTAGCCCGGGCGAATGTCTGGGTGAGCAGCCAGACCTTCGGCCAGGGAGACGAGACCGACGAGTCCGGCTACTTCAGTATTCCGGTGGTCCCCGGAACCTATGAAATTGGTTGCACTGCCCAAGGCTACCTGCCCTATTTCGGCCACATCGAGGTTCCCGGGGGTAGGGTCCGCTACGATATCGCCCTGACCCCCTTCACGCCGGGTGTCATTACGGGGCATGTGTACAGCAACCAGAACGCACCTCTGGCCGGGATTCACGTTCTTGCCGAGGGGGGCGAACCCTTCTTTAGCCACTACCAGACCGAAACCGGCCCTGACGGTTCCTATCGGCTCGACGGCCTTGCACCAGGCAGTTACGTTCTGTGGGCCTACGGGGATCTCTGGTCGCGCCGGTACTACCCTAACGCCTCTGATTATTCCATGGCTGCCAGGGTCTGGGTTGGCTCGGGTACGACCATCCAGGGCATCGACTTCGTGCTTCCCCCGGGCGGTGCTATCCGCGGCTTCATCCGGGACGCCGCGTCAGGTCTTCCTATTCCTGCGGCCGACATCTGGGCTACGGACGCTAACGCCAGTTGGAGGACGTACCAAGCCACCAGCCACGCGGACGGTTCCTACACCCTCGGCGGGCTCCCGCCGGGATCGTACTACCTCACGGCCGCTGCCTGGAACCTCGGGTACCTGCAGCAGAACTACAACCAGAAATTCCCGTGGGAGTACAGCGATACCCTGAACGTCCGGGAGTCGCGATATAGGGACGGCGTCGACTTCGCGCTGACCAAGGGGTGTGCTGTACACGGATACGTGTACGACATTGAAAACTTCTACCAGCCCGTCCCGAACGCGCAGGTGACCATCCAGTCGTCGGACGGTTCCGTGACACGCGTCACCTCCTCGGGGCCCAACGGGGATTACCTCTTCGTGGGGGAGGTTCCTCCGGGAGAGTACTATGTCTGGGTATCGGCCGCCGGCTACGCCGAGCAATGGTACCGGGAGAGCCCGAACCGAGCGTCGGCCGTCACGCTGCACCTGGAGAACGGCCAGATGTTCGACCACATCGACTTCTTCCTGCGGAAAGGCGCCGCGGTAGGGAAAGCAGATCGTTCCCCGACGCCGACCGATTTCGCTCTCCACTGCGTCTATCCCAACCCGTTCAATCCGATAGCCTTCGTCCGCTACGAGGTGCCGGTCCGCACCGAGATTACGCTGGAGATCTTAGACGCAGCCGGCCGACACGTGAAACTCCTCGAGCGCCGCACCGTAACGCCAGGCCGTTACCAGGTCCGGTGGGACGGTACGGACGACCGTGCGGAGCCCGTCTCGTCGGGGCTGTATCTCTTTGTGCTTAGAGCGGGAGACCGCCGCCTGGTGACCAAGGCGACTCTGTTGCGCTAACCCCCTCCTCTCTCGGGGCCACGTCTGCTCCCCCGGCAGGCGTGGCCCTTTTCTCTCTGCCTCGGATTGCCCGGCGGGTGCTTCTACCCGCCCAGCGAAATCCGACCCTTCAGGCGCAGGCGGGTCGTCGGCTGTCGCTTTCGCAGAACTTACTCCATGCCGAGTCGGGCCCGCTCGTCCAGCAGCTCAGAAAGCTTCCGCCGCGAACCAGGGGACCACCCCAGCGACTCGCGCCACACGACCTCGCTCTCCATGCAGAGATAAATGAAAACGCCGGAGGCGGCTCTCCGAATCCACTCCGCCACGCACCGGAACATGGCGGTGCGCAGCGGACGAGGATAGCGCAGTTTGCCGTCCAGGCCCCGAACCATCTCCGCCAGGCGCAGGCGTGAAAAGGGATGCCTCTCCCTCAGAATCCGGTCGACGGAAGGCGGGTAGCGCAAAGCTCCAAGGCTGATCCAGACAATGCTCGAGGGGCGGACATAGGAGAAAAGGGCCTCAACCACCTGCCGGTAGGATTCCGACCAGCCTGCGTGGTGAACCAATGGGTCGAAGTGGAAACCCAGGCGGAATCCGGCTTCTTCGGCCTTGCGCGCGGCCAGTAACCGCTCCTCTACGGAAGGTGCTCCCTTCTCCTCCGCCCTCGCCACGGGATCTGCGTTCAGGGACCAGCTGAGGATCACCCTCCCGCGCGGCTCCAGGTCCAGCAAATGGTCCACATCGCTCAACTTCGTCTTGAGCTCGAGGACCGCGTTTGGGGCTCGGGCGAAGAACCGCACGAGCTCCTGCGAGATCCCCGTTGTCGCGTCGAGGAAGAGGCTGTCCGATAACTCCCCCGTTCCGATGCGGTAGAATCGCCTCGGGTGACGCTTGAGCTCATTCTCCAGTTGGTCAATGGCACATTCCAGGTTGGCGTAGACCGTGATTGCGGGAGCATTCCAGTAGCCCTGAAGAGCGCAATAGGTACAGGCCAGGGGGCACCCAACCTGTACGTTCAGGACGTAGTAACCGCAGCAGAGGTAGGTTCTGGTCCCCGGGCATCTCTTCAGGAATCTACCCCGGTGCCGAGCAACCGCCAGATCCGCAGGCGGGCTTTCCTCCCAGCGCATCCGGCTCAGCCGGTCCGTCTCCACCACTTCGGCCTGGGGAAACGCAGCGAGAATCCTGCGCGCAACGGGCAAATCCCTTGCCTCCGTTTCGACGAGGATGCGTCTGACCTGCCAGCCAGGACCGTACATCTGCGGGTTTCCCATCTCCTGTACTCAGTCGGGTTCGTCTCTGTCCGGTTCTCTTCCTGCGGACCCGAGGCAGAAAAGCCTCGGAAATGCTTCGCTCCGGGCCATCCGGGCGAGCTCTTCGAGAAGTCGGGAGAAATCCGCCGGACTCCTTGCGCGCAGATGAAACAGGACCTCTTCTGACTCAAAAGAAGGGGAATGCTCCAACTGAACCCCGCGCGGGGGCTTGAGGGCCGACACGATTTCCCGGAACTCTTGGGCCAGCTGGGAAACGATGGGAAAGCGCTTTGCCCGCAGCGCCTGAATGAGGCGTTGCGTTTTTTGGGAAGGCGACCCGTTCCGATCCAGGAGCAGGGCCACTTCGGGACTTTTTAAGAGGGCCGACGGGCTCTGACCGTGGCTTTGGGCGAGGTCGTCCAGGAGTCGGATCACCTCTCGTTGTTCGCCCGAGCTCCAGCGAAGGGAGCGAGCCAGAGCGGCCAGCTCCAGCCGGTCCTCTGGCGGCCAGGACAATATGATATCCAGCGCGTCATCCGGAGGATTCTCTTCGACGATCCATTCCAGCACGGGAGGCTCAAGATCGGGAAGGCGCAGGAGACGTTCCACCTGCTTCGGCCCGCCGAGGCCCGCCAGCCGCCGCAGCATCGCCACAAGCTCCTCGGCGGAAGCGCCCAAACGGTCCCGAAGGTTTCGCAAGACGAGAGCCAGCTCCACGCGGTTGTAGCGACGATGACCCAGATCCTGTAGCAGGGTCCACTCGTACAGCTTCCTGGCGTCCCAGCCAGCCTCGTCGATCACGAAGGCGGGCACGGTTGGTATTCCGAGATCCAGAGCTGCCCAGAATCGGCGGAAGCCGTGGATGATTCTCCATTCCCTGCTAGGCTTCTCGCTCACGAAAACAGGCTGTGTCACCCCAATCTCGGCGATTGACCGCAGAAGTTCCGGAGGCGGCTTCCGCGGAAAGCTGCGCGCGTAGGTTTCATCCTGCCGATCGATCCCCTCCAGCGGGACCTCCACGTACTGCCATCCTCGAGTGACGTGTCCAAGCCTTTCCTGAACCATCGCCGGATTCTCCCGGGATTAGCGCTCCACCGTCGTGGAGGCAAGCCACATCCCTCTCCCCAGTCCCCTGACCGGGGTAGTTCACGTGAGCCGGACCAGGGAAGTAACCTTTGCATTCGGCGCGAAGTCTATCGGCTCACCACCTGCTCGGCTCTTACCAGCCAACGCGGAAAGGGCCACGTGGGTTCGACCGGTGAACCTCAGGGGATCGGCTCTGTGAGGATGAGCGTCCAGGGGGTCAGGGAGAAGAAAGAAGCTGATCGACAAGTGCGAGGAGGCGATCCACCTCGACCGGCTTCACAAGGCAGGCGGTCACCGCCTGGCCTTCCGCCTTGATCTTGCCTGCCGCCTCGCTGTCGCCGGTGAGAAACACGATGCGTGCCGTGGGCCATTTCTGCTGCACGCGATGGGCTACGTGCGTGCCGTTCTTCCCTGGCAGTCGGTAGTCAATAATGGCAACCTCGCAGGGCGGGCCTTCAAGGATAGCCTCGGCCTCTGCGGCCGTGCGGGCCGTCTTGACACAGTAGCCGCTGGCGCCAAAGATTTCGCGCACAAGCTCGAGAAAATCGTCCTCGTCATCAACCACCAACAGGGAACGCGGTCCTACGCCGGACACCAGGGACCCCTCCATGGATCTAACGCCGAAACTTCCGTAAGATAGGATCGAACCGCGTAAGAGTCAATGGACACACGGATGATTACCGAAGTTTCTCAATTATTCCCTGAGGATCCCGGGCTCGACCCTTAGCATGCCCCTACCCAAAATCCGGCGCGAGGGCGGGCCATCCCTCCTCAGCCATGAGCCGGCGATTAATCCTGATCGTAGGCGAGACGCGCTTGGAGGTTTATTGCATCGAAACAGACAGGTTCTCGTAAACCGCGACGAGCGAACAAACTGGGCAAAATTCCTCGGTGGCAGGTCCCCCGTCAATGCCGAGCTCAGCATACCTTCTGGGCGTCCATGAGCGCCTCCCGAATCTCGCTTTCCTTGGAGGCACTCATGATGGCGTCACGGACCTCCTGTTGCCGCAACAGTCGCGAGAGTCCCGCAAGCAGCTTCAGATACCTGTTGACTTCGCTGGGAGGTGTGCCGATAAGGAAGATCATGTGGACCGGCTGCCCATCCTCGGCGCCGAAGTCTACCCCCTCGGGACATCGCCCTACGGCGACGATAATCTCGTTCAGCTTGTCCGTGCGAGCGTGGGGGAGAGCCACACCATGTCCTACGGCCGTGGTCCCGAGTTTCTCTCGCTCCATTACCTCGCGGAAGAAATCGTCCGGATCCTTCACAATGCCCCGCTCTTGAAGCAGGTCGATCAACTTGCGGATCGCATCCGCCTTGTTCTCGGCCTTGAGGTCGAGCAGGATGAGGTCCTCCCGGATATATTCGGAAACCTGCAAGGGTCTTTCCTCCTCGGTTATCGGCTTTCGCCTTCCCCGTAGCCCAAATCACATGCTTCTCAGAACTTCGGCGAATTTACGCACTGCCCCTCTCATTGTCAAACCCTTTCCCTTCTCTCGCTCCGTCCCATGGTCCCTGGTTCCAGTCGGGTGGGTACATCTTCTGGCTCTGGTCAGCTGTGGGAAACACCTCCTCGCTTCCGATCCCGCGCAAGCCATGTTTCTACCAGTTGCTCAACCTCGCCCTGGGCGAGGGTGCCCTCTTTCCCCAGCTGCAGCCGCAGCCAGCTCGTCACATGGTATAGCACAATACCGACGGCGACCGACACGTTGAAGCTCTGCACGAAACCGGGAGTAGGTACGTAGAAATGCGCAGTTGCGAGGCGTTGGAGGGCCTCCGATACACCGTCGACCTCGTTCCCGAACACCGTGGCAAAGGGTTCCTGCGGATCTGGAGTCGGTGGAGGGATCCCGACCGGTCGTCCCTCTGGCTGCTCTTGTTGTGCGCGCTTTTCCCGGCTCGGAACCGGCGGCCAACGAAACGGCCATGGGAAAAGCGGAAAGAGCTCGTGGATGCTGAACGCATCGGGCCGCAGGGAGGTGACGTAGATCTTCCCCGCCAGTTCCCTCAGTCGCGCAAGTCCCGCATCGTAGTCGCAATAGCGCTCGATGGTCAGCCAGCGGTGCGCCTCCACCGACACGCGCGGGTTTAAGCTGAAGACGCGTTCCGGATCGAGGACGAGCACGCGCTGCACGCCGAGGATCTCGCACGTACGCAAGGTGGCACTCAGGTTGTGGGGGTCCTCGATCCGATCCTCCACGACGATGAGATTGCCCAAACGCGCCCGGGCCACCTGTATCATCCGATGTCGTCGTCTTTCCGTTGCCATCGACCGTCCCCGGACAATGCAGGATCCGCCCTCAACGCCCGAGCCAGACCACGGGACGAGAGGTCACCCCGCGCCCTGTCCGCGCTACCACAAAGTACGCTCCCGCTGGCGCTGGGACCCCATCTTCGGCCTTGCCATCCCAGACGAGCAGGTTCCGGCCAGCAGGAAGTTCACCTTCGTGAACCCTACGCACCAGCCGTCCCCGTACGTCGATCACGTCCACGGTCACCGGCCCGCGCTGGGGCATATTGAGCTCAAGCGTGGTGGATGTGCGGAACGGATTGGGGCAGGGCGCCGCCAAGCCAAGAAGGTCTGGGGTGGCCTCCGACGCCCCAATCACCCACGATACCTCTTCGGAGGGTAGGCTTTCGTTACCGCGAAGGTCGTAGGCGGTAACCACAAAGTAGTACCTGACGCCAACGTCGAGGCCGACGATTGTTATCTCAGCCTTTTCCTTCTCGACATTTAGGCACCACCGGTATTTTCCGCTTCGTGTCCCGTAGTATACCCGATACCCTGCCAGATCGGCCTCGGTATTGGGTAGCCAACTCAGGGTGACCTCGCCGGTCTGCTGTGCAGTCGCCCGCAGGGGGCAGAGAGCGACCAAGACCAAGGTGCTTACGACTCCCCGTCTGCTCACGCCTCAACCCTCCTTGCAATCCGGCTCTCGTGCCGGCAAGATGTGCCGTGCTTCAGCGCCGATTCGTCCGTCCTGGCCTTCTTCGACATCTGGGCGTGAGGGCTACTGCTAAAACCTTCGACCTATGTGCAAGTTCCGGGCCGCGGAGGAAGATGAGGCGGAAAAAGGGCCGGCAGCTTGGCCCCTGTCCCGGCCGAGACGGCAAGCGGATCAGACGTGCTTTTTCCAGCTGGGATGGGTGATCCCGAAGTGAGCGATCTTGTAATTGAGGGCCCTGGGGGAAATGCCGAGCAGCTTGGCGGCGTCCTTTTGGACCCAATTGGAGCGGCTCAGGGCGGCCAGGATCGCGCGTTTCTCGATCTCTTCGAGGTTGAGGGTGTCGGAAGTGAAGACCACGGAGCCATCCTTGCGTCGGTCCACACCTCCCGCCGCGAAGTAGTCCTTGCCGGTCATTCCCAGATCATTAGGGCCGATCAACTTCCCCTCGTCGACAATCAAGACGGCCCTCTCTACCATGTTTCGCAGCTCACGGATGTTCCCCGGCCACCAATGATTGACCAGCAAGCGCATTGCCTCTTCCGTGAAGCCGGGCACGTCCTTCTTGATCTCGGCACAGCAGCGGCGCCGGAAGTACTCCGCCAGAAGGGGGATGTCCTCCCTCCGCTCACGCAAAGGGGGAAGGTGGATCGTGATCACAGCCAGGCGGTAGTAGAGATCCAGGCGGAAGCGGCCCTCTGCGATCTCCTTCATTAGGTCCTTATTGGTGGCGGAGATGACGCGCACGTCGGTGTAAATCGTACGAGTGCCCCCCACCCTCTCAAAGCTCTTCTCCTGGAGCACGCGCAAGATCTTGGCCTGCGTGGCCAGGGACATGTCCCCGACCTCGTCCAGGAAGATGGTGCCCCCATTGGCCTGTTCGAATTTGCCGATGTGAGTTCGGACCGCCCCTGTAAAGGCGCCCTTTTCGTGGCCAAACAGCTCACTCTCCAGCAGGTTTTCGGGGAGCGCCGCGCAGTTCACCCGGACAAAGGGCTTTTCCGCGCGGTGACTGATGAATTGAATCAGGCCCGCGATCAGTTCCTTTCCGGTCCCCGTTTCCCCTTGGATGAGGACGGTGGCATCGGTCTTGGCCACCTTCTTTACGATCCGGTAGACCTCTTTGATCTTACGGCTGCGGCTGACCAAGGGGTAGTAATAATCAAAGCCAAAATTCCTCCCCTCGCTTCGCTCCGGCAGACGAGCGAAATCCTCCTCATTTGGCGCTTGACCAAGTCCCTCTATTCCTTTACCGAACATCACAGGCGGTGTCATTCGGGTCTCACCCTCCCCGTTCCCAGGCTTCCCTCGCACGCATTCACTTACATCCCTGTAGCCATCCAGGTTCATTATCGTCACTGGGCAAGCGCACTTGAAAAGCCGAGGAACGAGGCCGTCATTGCCTCCCCCCGGGGGAAGGGCCGGAGAGGCCGTTTCGGCCCGGGGAAAGGGGGTTACGACCTGAAGGGAACACCGTGGGCAATCGCACCGTAGAGAGCGGGGTAAGCGGAAGAAGCAGGGTCAGGAGTTTCCCGAGCGGCACCGGCGACCCCCAGGGCGCTCCGGAGCTCGTCCAGACTGTAGATCGACGGCGGAAGCTGCGGGTATTGTCGTCTCTTGTCTTGCCACCAGCGCAGGAGGCGGGGAAGCTCGAATCCGAGGGATTGGAGAAGCTTCTGATCTTCAAAGAAGGCTTCGCGCGTCCCGTCGAAGATCAGCTCCCCTTGGCTGAGGGCCAGAAGGCGCGGGCAATTGCGGGCGACAAAGTCGAGGTGGTGGGAAACGAGGACCACCGTCCTTCCCATGGTCCGGAACCGATGCACCAGCGTCTCCACCGCTCGCACTCCCTCCGCGTCCAGGCCCGCGGTCGGTTCGTCCAGCACTAGGACCTCCGGGTCCATGACCAGCACACCCGCAATGGCCACGCGTCGCCGCTGCCCCTCGCTCAGCAGATGGGGGTTGCAGGGGCCAAAGCGGCTCGGTTCCAGACCGACCAGCTCCAGAGCCGTGTGCACGCGTCGGTCGATCTCCTCAGGCGGTAAGCCAAGGTTCTTGGCTGCAAAGGCCACGTCTTTCCACACGGTCTCTTCAAAAAGCTGCACCTCCGGGAACTGGAAGACCAGGCCGATCCTTCGACGCAGACTGGCCAGATCCACCCCTGGGGCGTGCACATCGATCCCATCCGCCTGGACCTTGCCCCGCTGAGGGCGAAGAAGCCCCGTGAAGTGCAGCAAGAGGGTCGTTTTCCCCGAGCCCGATGGTCCCACCACACCCACCACTTCGCCCTCGGCGATCCGAAACGAGATACCCTTCAGGACCGCTCGCTCACCTTGGAGAAGCCCGTCGTAAGAGAACCAGAGATTCTGGACTTCAATCTCCATCGTGCTGCGTCCCGCCTGTGGGCCCGGAACACTGGTCCGTTAGAGTCAGGCTATGTGTCTTCCCGGTCCGGCTCCCCAGAAGCCGGAGTCTCCGTGCGGCGGAGCCAGCGCAGTGTGCCCGAGTAGCCCAACCGAATAGCTTCGCCGAGGGCGAAGTTGTCCGTCATTCCCGCCACGTGGTCGCAGACGACGCGTGCCAGACGCTTTCGCTCCTCCGATCCTGAGGTTGGGCCGGAGCTTGTTCGGCTTTCTGGCACCCGGTCTGGCTGCGGGACCCGCTCGAGAACGTAGTCGGGCAGACGCCCCGGGTCCTCGAGGTACGATCGGAACAGGTGGCGCAGCAAGGCCACCGCTTCGTCGTCCGCGCGGAAGATGGTCGCCGTGTAGATGATTTCCCTGTCGATGAACTCGTCGAGCTCCGCCTGCAGGGGATCCATTCGAGCGCTGAAGGCCACGATCTCTTCGTCGAATTCGCGACGCATGCCTTTCCGACGGACATAGTCCTGGAGGCGGCGAAGGGTCTCTTGGAGCACGTCGGTCACCAGTGCCTCAATCAGCGCCCGGATGATTTGGTTCCGGTAGAGGAAGGGGTTCCCTTTCAGCAAGGGGCCGAGACCGCGTTCGGCTTCCACTTCCCGGACCAGCTGGACCTCCCGGATCCGCTCAAGGGCAACGAACCCAGCCCTCAGGCCATCCTCGAGATCGTGCGTGCGCTGGGCTATTTCGTCACAGATGGCCACGACCTGTCCCTCCAGGGAGACGGGAAAGTCGCAGTCGTAGTGCAAGCCTTCGAGCTTCATTTCGGGGTAGCGGACCGCGCCCCGCAAGAGACCCGTGTGCTTCAGGATCCCTTCGCGCACGGGAGCGGTAAGGTTTAGCCCCGGCCAAGCGTATTTCATCTCGATCTGATCGACCACCCGAAGGCTCTGGTAGTTGTGTTTGAAGCCTCCGAGGTCTTTTCCGTCGAGGAGACCGTCCAGGAGATCCTGCCCGGTCATGATCCGGTGGAGAACCGTTTCGCCGATGTGTCCAAAGGGGGTATGCCCGAGGTCATGGCCGAGGGCAATGGCTTCGGTGAGGTCTTCGTTGAGGCCAAGGGCGCGGGCCAATGTACGCGCCAGTTGCGAGACCTCCATCGTGTGGGTGATGCGCGTCCGGTAGTGGTCGCCGCTGTCCGTCAGGAAAACCTGCCGCTTGTGCTTCAGCCGGCGGAAGGCACGAGAGTGCACAATGCGGTCCCGATCTCGTTGGAAAGCGGTTCGATATGGATGCTCCGGCTCCTGGTGCACCCGACTGGCCCCCGCCCCCCGGCTAAGGGAAGCGTAGGGAGCCAGGGTGCGTTCCTCAATCGCCTCCAGCTCTTCGCGGGTCCGAAAATGCAAGCTGGCCATCACGCAAGCATCCTCTGGAGAGGGACCACCACAGGGCTTCTCTTCCTGAAGTACACAACCTCCCTGCAGCCCACATCAGCCAGCTGGCGGATAGCCCAGTCGAGGTCCGAGGCTACGTGCTGCGGATCGTGGGCGTCGGTACCCAGCGTCAGGGGAATCCCTAACTCTGCGGCCCGCCGCAGGATCCGGGTCTCCGGGTACGCTTCACCGACCTCCACCCGCAGACCCGCGGTGTTCAGCTCCAGGGCGAGTCCTTCCTGCCTGATGACCTGGAGCGTCTGTTCCACCTCGTCCCAAACCTCAGGCGGCATCCGATACCCGAACTTCTTGGGCAGGTCCAGATGGCCTACGATCTCGAACCCGCCCCCCCGCGCGAGTTCCCGCACTAGCTGGTAATAACGCCGGTAGGCCGCGGCGCGATCGCGTACATCCCACTCCCAACGCCCCTCCTCAGAATCGAAGTTCCATCCGTCGATGTAATGGACGGAGCCAATGACGTAGTCAATGCAAGGCTGAGCGCAGAACTCCTCAACCAGCCCCTGGACTCCCGGCAGATAGTCCACCTCCAGCCCGAGCAAGATTTCCAGTTCAGAATGGCGAGCCCTTGCCTCCTCCACTTCGGCCACGTAGGCGGGGAATTCGGAACGAGGCATGTGCCACCCGTCGAGCTCGGGCGCAAGCGGGGCATGTTCTGCGAATCCCAGTACGCGCAGGCCCCTGGCCGTCGCCGCCTTTGCCATCTCCGAAGCTGTCCCGCGAGCGTGCCTGCAACGCCAGGTGTGAACATGAAGATTAATCAATTCCACACTCCTGGTCAGAGACCAGCCGCCGGCAACCTTGCCCCTCCTTGCGGTCTCTCAATCTTCTGGGCTCAGTCGAAAGGGCTGTTCCATCTCCTGAGCCCCCGGGACGTCCAGGTGGCGTAGCACTTCCAGCAGGCGCTCCCGCCGTGGTGGCGTCAGATACCCCGCGTCGCACGCCAGCTGCACAGTATGGGTAGCGAGCACGAAATAAAGCTCCCTTTCTTGTGCCCCAACGCTGCGGTTCAGTACCTCTACGTGCCGGCGCACAGTCTCCCCGTCGCCCCGTGCGTACGGGCCCGTCAATGAAAGCAGGGGACCGGCAGCCAGAAGGTTCTCTACGGTGCGTTCCGCGAGCGGTCCCAGCAGGGAGCGCGCCTCTCCCGGTGTGAGGCCGGCTTCCAAACATAAGCGCTCCACCAAATTCCACAGGCAGACGAGAAAATTGGAGGCGACGACACAGGCTGCGTGGTAGAGCGCCTTATCGCGAGTGGCTACGCGGACAGCTCGCCCCCCGAGGAGCTCCACAATGCGCTGGGTCATGGCCAGCGCCCTCGAGTCCCCCTCGATCGCGAAACCGCCGCCAAGGAACAAGCGCCATTCCTCTTCCGCACCCCGGAACGTCTGGATAGGGTGCAGGGACCCTACCGGGACGCCCAACTCGGCAAGCGGTCCGAGTTCCTCTGCCGAGCGCGCCCCGCTCATGTGAACCGCAAGCCGGAAGCGTGGGGAATGCTCGGCCAGTGCTTCTGCCGCCGCTCGAATCTGATCATCCGCCACGGTGAGAAAGACGGTCTCCGCCTTTCGGGCGATCTCTTTCGGGGTGGAGCCCTCAGCTCCCGGCGCCAAGCCCTTGGTCAGGCGATCGATTCTTTCGGGCTCGATGTCGTAGAGCAGGAGGGGAACACCGACGCGGCGCAGAAGATCGGACCAGGCCCTCCCTACACGTCCCAGACCGATCACCGCCGTCTTCCCCAAAAGCTGGCGCAACGACTCTCGTGCTGCTTCCGCGAGGACCTTTTCCACCACCAGCGCGCTCCAGGCTCACGCTTGGGTCACGATGCCTCAGCTCATGCCTTGCACGGCGCTGAAGACAATGGCCGCGTACCCGACCGTCCAACCCCCGCGTTCACCGACTACGTCGGCCGAATTCGTGCGGGCCACTATGTGCACCCGGTTGGCGCCGAGCTCTCGCGCGGCAACCATTGTCACCACCAGAGGACCGCCCCCGCAGGCCTGATACCGTCCACTCTCCAGCCCCTCGCACAGCCCTGCCGCATCCCAATCGAGCACTCGACCAAGGGTTGCGTCATCGATGGCAACGCAGTCATCGTAGGAGTAACCATGGTAGAGGTCGGTACTGGCCACAAGGAGGGCTTTCCGTCCGGACAGGACCTGTGCCAGGGCCTGACCAAATTCCTCACAGAATTCGCGGTCATATTCGCCGATCACTACGGGCACGATCTTCAGGTCGGGCTGAACTACCTGGAGGAAGGGAAGCTGGACCTCGAGGGAGTGCTCGCTCCGGTGCCCGAACCAGCTCAGCTGCGCGTTCTCTGAGGCGTGCGCCAACCGGTGGGCCAACTCCCGATCCACTTCCGCTATGCCGAGGGGTGTGGCGTAGCCCCGTCCCGGAAAGACCGAGGCGCCTCGAAAATACTCCTGATGGCTCGGCGCCAGAATCACCGCTACGTCGTACGACCGACCCTGGATCGTCTTGTAGCCGTGCGCGGCTACAAAGCCTGAGTACTGATAGCCCGCGTGGGGGCAGGCCAGCCCCACTACTTCGCCCGGCACTTTCGGGGGATTCGCGTTCTCCAGAAGTTCCGTGACCGTCCGCTGAAGAAGAACCGCAGAATCGGGGTAAAATGCGCCCGCTACGGCCGGCTCGCGAACGACCTCGCTGTCCGCACCTTCCACAAGCATGGCTATCTCCTTCCGCCCACTATAGGAACTCAACATTGGTCTCCTGCCGGGCCGGCGGATTACCTCTTGGGGATGCCAGCGGTCGGGGCCCGGCCTCTCCTTTCGGTCCCGGAAAGCTGATCAAATCTACGAAATTCTCTCCGAGGGAGAAAGCCCGGCCTCATCGGCCTCCCTGGGAACCGGCGCTCCCATTCTCCGTCAGCGTCCGGCAGGCCGCGTATTCGCCTGGATCGTCCCCCGTTTGACACGTTTCCGTCCGTTGTAGCCGACTCGTCAGGCACGTTCCGAGGCTTCGGAGGTAGGATAGTCCGTGCACTCCCCGGCCTTGCGAGAGTTGACCCGACGGTCCCTGAAGAGCTCGCGCCGGTAACGCCAGTCGATGCTACAACGCTCCGGAAGTTCTCTTCCTCAGGGGGAGGTACCATCGGGGCCGCACGCAGGATCGATCGTCTGGGCAGGGGTCTTGCGCCCACGCATTCCCGCAACTCTTGTCCTGCCCTCTCCTGCTCCTACGGCGGGCGGAGGGAAGGGACCGCGGCGGCACCTCCCTGGCCGCTTGGCCGCTCAGCGCTTCCCCGCTCCCTCAGGATGGCGCCGCCGCGAATCCTTTACGGTCCCGGAGTCAGCTTTCTTTGGGCACCCGTACCCTCTCCAGGACAGCGTAGATGGACGGTACCACAAAGAGCGTCAGGAAGGTCGTGAAGGTAAGCCCGAAAATCACGGCCACGGCCATAGGCCTGCGGAACTCCACCCCCTCCGACCTCCCCAGCGCCATGGGCACCATCCCAATGATGGTCGTGAGGGCCGTGATCAGGATCGGCCGCAGGCGCGTGCTCGCGCCCCTCACGATGGCCTCTAAGGCATCCAGGCCTTTTCGGCGCAGCTGATTGATGTAGTCGATCATCACGATCCCATTGTTCACCGCGATCCCCGTGAGGATCAGGATGCCCATGAAGGCGGGCAGGGAGAGGGTTTGGCCCGTAATTCCTAATCCGAACACGACCCCCACGTAGGCCAGCGGGATCGTGAACATAATGACGAAGGGATGCCGCAGGGATTCGAACTGCGAGGCCATCACCATGAACACAAGCAGCAGGGACAAGGAGAGCGCAGCCGCCAGCCACTTGAAAACCTCCTGGAGCTGGTCGTACTGCCCCCCGATCTCGATGAAGTAGCCCGACGGCAGGGTGCTTTCGATGGGTCGCAGCTCCCGACGGATGTCGCGGACCACGCTGCCCAGGTCGCGCCCGTAAATGTTGGCTGTGACCGACACGACGCGGGACTGGCTTTCCCGGGTAATTTGAATCGGACCGCGGGTGCGTTCCACGCGCACAACCTCCCCGAGGAGCACCTGCCTCCCAAGGGGGGTCTTCAACGGGATGTTGAGAATGTCGGTCAGGGCGTCGCGGTCTTCGGATACGAACTTCACCCGCATGTTCACTTCCTCGCCGGCGTGACGGTACCGGCTTGCGACTTTGCCTACGGTAGCCGTTTGTACCGCGTCGGCCACGACCGCCACCGGGAGGCCAAGGCGCGAGGCCCGCTCGCGGTCAACGACCAGCCGGTACTCGGGTTTGGATTGGCGGATGCTCACGTCGACGTCGCGGATGCCCGGGACGGTGCTGACCCGGCGGGCTATCGTCTCCGCCACCTCCCGCAGCCGATCCAGGTCCTTTCCGAAGACCTTGATCTGGATGGGGCTCAGGGTCTCCTGTCCCAGGAACTGGCCGCTCATGTCCAGGGCCTCGATCTTCGCCCCCTGAATCTTGGGCAGGCTGCCGCGCAGGGTCTCGAGGATTTCCTCCGAGCTGCGTTTGCGCTCCCGCTTGGGCCGCAGTCGCAGGTAGACAAAACCTTCGTTGGGTCCCTGGGGCGCATTGCCGCCCGCCAAATCGAGGGCGTTCTCCTCGTCCAGCCCGACCGTGGTGACCAAGGTTCTGACTTCGGGTAGGCCCATGGTGACGCGCTCTGCTTGCTGGACGATGCGATCGGTCTCCTCCAGCGAGGTGCCCACGGGCATGCGAACCCGGATCAAAGCCATGGTCTGGTCCATCTTGGGCATGAACTCCGCACCGAGAAATGCGGTGCCGACCAGGGCCACCAGGAACGCGGCAAACGACAGGGAGATCAGCCGCCAACGATGGCGAAGGGCCAGGCGTAGCTGCTTCTCGTACCGGTTGCGCAGCGCGTCAATGAACCGGCCATGGGTGACACGCCCGAGCTTCTCCCGCACGTCCTTCTCCCGGAATACGAAGGAGGCCATGGTCGGCACAAGCGTCAGGCTCACGAAGAGGGAGGCAAATAGGGAGAAGGCGATCGTCAGGGCCAGTCCCTTCGAAAGCTGCCCGGCAATCCCTCCGGCAAAGACCATTGGGAAGAAGACGGCCACGGTGGTCAGCGTAGAGGCGGTGATCGCCATCCCGACCTCGCCGGCGCCCAAGATCGCCGCAGTCTGACGGTCCTCCCCTTCCTCCAGGTGGCGGAAGATATTCTCGATCACGACCACAGCATTATCCACAAGCATTCCGACGCCCAGGGCCAAGCCGCTGAGGGTCAGCATATTGAGAGTGTAACCCGCGTAGTAAAGCGCGATGAAGGTAGCCAGAATCGACAAAGGAATGGCCAAAGCGATCGCAAGGGTCGGCCGCCAGTTCCGGAGGAACAAATAGACCATGAAAATGGCCAGGAGGCCTCCGACAAGCGCGTTGTTGCTGGTGCGGCTGGTAATCCGCTCGATCATTTCCGACATATCCCAGGCGACGTACATCTGACTCCCTGGGGGCAGGAGGTTTTTGAGTTCCTCGACCTCCCGCTTCACCTTGCGGGCCACCGTGACCGAGTTTGCCCCTGACTGCTTGCTGATGGCTAAGAACACCCCATTTTGCCCCTGGACCCGCGTGCGCAGACGGACGTCGCGGTAGCCATCCCGCACGACCGCCACATCCCGGAGGTAGATCGGTTTGCCGGTGGAGGAGGCGCCTACGATGGTGCTGCCGATGTCCTCCAGGGACTGATATTCTCCAAAGGAACGGACGCGGAATTCGTTATGGCCCTCCACCAGGTATCCGGCGGGAAGGTTCAGATTGGCCGCGCGTAAAGCATTGACCACGTCGTTCAGTGAGAGCCCGCGCGACTGCAGGGCCGGACGGCTGATCTCGATCTCGATCTCTCGTTGCTGACTGGACTGGACGACCGCGGAAGCGACGCCGTCAATTCGCTCCAGGCGGCGAGCAATACTCTCGTCCACGAATTGGTGGAGCTCCCGCGGTTCCATCGGGCCTACGATGCCGTACCCGAGGATCGGCATCTGGGCGATGTTGAACTTCACCACCAGAGGCTCGGACGCATCGTCGGGCAAGTACTGCTTGTAGAGACCGATCTGGTTCCGGATATCCTGAGCGGCGAAGTCCAAATTGGTCCCCCACTCGAACTCCACCAGCACCACGGAGGCGCCTTCCTGGGAAATGGAGCGCACAGACTTGACGCGATTGACCGTGCTGACCATCTGCTCCATGGGCCGGGTGAGAAGAGATTCGACGTCCTCCGGCGAGGCGCCAGGGAAAGAAGTAATGACGGAGACCACAGGGTAATCGATGTCGGGCAGAAGATCCAACCCGAGACGGAAGAATGAGACCACGCCGATCACCACCACAATCCCCATGATCATGGCGGTTGTGACCGGCCTCTTCACCGAGATTTCAGGAAGCTTCATCGAAACCTACCTCCTGCCGGTTGCCAGGGTCATCGGGACGGCCGTCGTCACTGCACGATGCGGATGGGCGCACCGTCCGTCAGACCGAAATTGCCCTCAATGACCACCAGCTCGTCGGGTTCCAGGCCGGAAAGAATCTCCGCCTCCCGATCGTTCCGGAGCCCCACGCGCACCCGCCTCTCCACCGCCACGGAGTCGCGCACGACAAAGACGATCGAGTCGTTCACAACCGCCGAGGCAGGCACTACAAGGGCATCGTCCCGTTCGTCGACCACGATGAAAACGTCAGCAAAGGTGCCTGGACGGACCTCCCAGTCGGGATTGTCGCAGATCACCTGGGCGCTGAACGTCTTGCTCACCGGATCAGCACCCGGGTTCACCCAAGCCACCTGCCCTGGGAATCGCTTTCCGGGCACGTACGTCACCTCGATGTAGGCCTTCTGCCCCTTGCGGACAAGTCCTACCTCACTCGATGGCAGATCGACCGTCACCTTCACCTTCGAGGGATCAGCCAGGGTCAAGACGCCGGATCCGCGGCCCGTCAGCCCCATCATCGGGTTCACCACGTCCCCAACCTCGTACCACTTCCCAGTGATGACCCCATCGAAGGGAGCGGTCATGATGGAAACCTCAAGCTGGTATTCGGCCAGATGGAGATTGGCTTCGGCCTGCTGGTATTGGGCTTCCGCGGCTTGCAGGGCCAGCTGCACCTTCTCGTATTGTTGCTGCGTTATCGTCCCCTCTTTGTAAAGCTGCTCGATGCGCTCAAACTCCTTGCGCGCATTCTCCAGGTTCGCCTTGGCCACGGCCAGGGCCGCCCTGGCTTGCTCCAGCTGAAGCTCGCGCGGCCGCGTATCCAGTTTGGCCAGGATCTGCCCCTTTCGCACCCGGTCCCCTTCGTGCACGTAGATTTCGGCGACCCGCCCGCTGACCTCCGGCGTGATGTTCATCACCCGCCACGCCTCCACCTGGCCCGTGTGCCTTAGGGTGTGGGAGATGCTTTTTGTGGCAACACGTTCTACCCTGACCCACGCGGCACTCAAGGTAGATCCATTGCCGCTGCGCTGGGAACCGGAGCGTGAGCCGCAGCCCAGATGTACAAGCGGTAGCCAAACGAGAACAAACACCAAGCCACGCCCGATCGTTCGTTTTCGGAATCCGGCGATCATCGTCTCACCTCGTCAAACCGATTAGCTCAGAAGTCCTGCTTCACTCCTCGTTTTCCTCTCCAAGAATGCCCACGGCCTTACGGATTTCGGCGTCGGCCACAGAACAGTCGTGGAGGGCCTGCGACCAGTTGGTCTCCGCCTCCATCAGGGCCAGCTGGGCGCTGATCACGTCGAGGTTCGTAATGAGCCCCTGCTTGTAACTCAGTTCGGCAATGCGCACGCTTTCCCGCGCCTGATCGACGTTGGTCCGCTGGGAGTTCAGACGTTCCTCCGCCTCCTGAAACTTGAGATACGCCTGCTCGACCTCCAGTCGGATGGCCCGCCGAGTGGCTTCCAGTCCGAGGTCGGCGCTGGTCACCTGGGCTCGGGCTTGCGTCACACGGGCATGCGTGGTGAAGCCGTCGAAAATGGGAAGCGATAGGGCGACGTTGACCGTGTAATAGTCGTCCCAGCGGTCAAGCTTGGTAGTAAGCACGTTGCTCCGGAAATTGTAGTTTCCTACCAGTGCCAGGGTCGGGTTGTCGCTGGCTCGGACCAACCGCAGGGCGTGTTCTCCAATCTCTCGCTGCAACTCCGCCTGACGCACCTCTGGACGCTTGCGCAGGGCCTGGCGAACTGCTTCCTCCAGAGGAAGTTCCGGCTGGCGATACTGAAAGGTACCGAGAAGCTGGACGGGGGTTTCCGGACTGACCCCGATGATCGTTTTGAGGGCAAGGTAGGCGACGCGCTGGCCATTCCGCGCCTGTGCCAGGCGGGGCATAAGGTTGGCCTCCTGCACGCGCGCTCGCAACACGTCGAAGTCCGTCGCCATGCCCACCTGCCTCTGGCGCTCCACGGTCTCGCGGTGCTCCTGCGCGACGTGTACCGCCTGTTCGGCGACACGTACGAACTCGTCGGCCAGGAGGCAGCCGTAGAAGCTCCGAATGGTCTGCAAGATCGTCTGCTGTCGTGCCTGCCGCACCTGCTGGAGCGTCAATTGTTGGGCCAGCCGTGCCTGCTGGAAGGCATGCCAGAGCCGGCCGCTTGTGAAGATTGGCTGGGTAAATTGCAGCGTGCCCTGGTAGTCCAGAGTAAAGTCCAGTTCCGTACGGATCGGCTTGGCAGGCAGGCCAGGGAACCGGAAAAGGGGAGGAATCTCCACCGCGAAGACCTTCTCGAGCCAGGTGTAGGCACCCTGCAGATTGACCTGGGGGAGAAAAGCTCCCAGGGCCTCACGCACCCGGCCGCGCGCCACCTCCGTTTGCTCCGCCACCGCGAGGTAGCTTGGATTCCTCTCCAGCGCCAGATGGATACAGTCGTCAAGAGTAAGGCGCAAGGTGTCCTGAGCCTTGATTTGCCCGGGGAGGCTGAGGAGAGCTGCCCACAAGAACAGAACCCACCGCCGTCTCATTCTGCTTCCTCCTTCGCCGCACGCTCGCTTGATCTTTCCACCGATTGCACTGGCAGTCGGACGTACCTGTGCTCAATCCCCCTGCAGCGCTTCCACTCCGTAGAGGAAGTGCCTTGCGATCGTTTCCGCGCGCGCCACAAGGGGTCTGGAATCGCCGCGCACCAGCCAATCCACTGTGTGCATGTTGAGCATGCCGAAAAGCTCCAGAGCCAGGCTGCGACATTCCTCGCTGGACAATTCGCTGAGGAAACGAGCGAAGGCATTGGCCAGAGTCACCACGAACTGCTCCAGGTGGCGGCGGATGTGCTCCATGCTGCGCTCCATTCGCAGGTCTGAACGCCACTGGTGCGCCTGGAAGATGCGAAACATGTGCACATTGTCCTGTCGAAGCGATAGCTGGGTGCGAACCACCTTGTGGACCAGGTCCGGCAAGGAATGGGCGCCATCCACTGCCGACTGCAGCGTGGGGATAAGCTCCTGAACCTTCTCCTCGATCAGAGCACAGAACAAATCTTCTTTGCTCTTGTAATACAGGTAGAGCGCCCCCTTGCTCAGACCAGCCGCCTCCGCCACATCGTCCATCCGGGTCTCGTGGTATCCCTTTTCGGCAAAAAGGCGAATGGCCGCCTCTAGAATGCTCTTCCGGCGATCCTCCCGGATGCCGGATTGCGAAGCTGTCTCACTGTCCCGCATCCCCATGCCTCCGTGTACTGACTGACCGGTCAGTCAACACATACTACGAGACACAGCCGACGGGGTTCCTTCCGAATTCATGAAATTTTCGTCACCGCCGGAAGGCACAACGCGGTCCGGGCAGGAGGGCAAAGTCCCCACCCCCGAAAGCTCACAGGGACTGGGATCCGCTCTGGTCTTTCTTGAGGGCGAGCGTCTTCAGGACACGTTCCAGGACCTCTTGGGGCATGGCTGCTGGTCGCTCAGCCAACCGATACAGGTAGACGGTCTGCCTCACCGTGTCAAACACCAGGCGGCATTCCGGGCACTCCGCCAGATGATTTTCCAGCTCTCGGCACAACGGTGAGTCCAGATCCTCCCCCAACGCTTGACATAGGCGTATGAAATCCTGGGAATGGTCAGGATGGCCCATAGCGACTACACCTCAGTTGGCACCTGCAGCGGCCTTTTCCTCGAAGTACTCGCTCAGCAGGTTTCGCAAGAAGAGGCGCGCTCTGCGCAATCGCGTCTTCACGTTGTCCTCCGAAAGGCCGAGGATTTTCGCCGTCTCCCGAGTGGACAGCTGTTCCAGGTCTCGAAGGACGAACACCGAACGGTAGCTATCCGGGAGCGCCTGAATCGCCCTTTCCATGACCTCCCGTGCTTCCTGATCCAGTAGCTTCTCTGCGGGATGCTGAGACCAATCCACAAGGACCGGCCGTACAAACTCCTCCGGGTCCGACTCGTCCAGGGGCACAAAGGTCTTGGTGTGGTGTTTGGAGCGAAGCTTCATCAGGCTGGCATTCACCGCGATCCGATACAGCCAGGTGTAAAGACTCGACCGCCCGTCGAAGGTCCGGATCTTTTCGTAGGCGCTCAGGAAGGTCTCTTGGACCACGTCCTCGGCGTCCTGGCGATTGCGCAGCATCCGCAAGGCCAGGTTGTACACGCGGGGCGCGTACTCCCGGACCAGCTCGGCGAAAGCTTCCTGATCGCCCCCACTAACTCTCTCCAAAATCTCCCTGTCGATTTCACGCATCCCCTGAGACCAGTCCTTCTTCGCCCTACTCCCCGTTGGCGATCCCGTAGCGGTTCCGCCAGCCATGGACTCTCCCGAGATGCCCAACCGTCCCGGGCGCTATCGCCCGAGCAAGCAGGCTCTCGGGTCCTCCCGCTGTTCGCAGCCCTTCGGGTGACCGGCACGCCCGCGGCTCGCTCAGCTCTGATAGAAGGTCAGGAACGCCCCGAATAACATACCAAGGCGTGCTCGAAAAGACAAGCTCATGTGACGAACTTCTGGCTCCGGAAGCGTCCTGGAAAGAGATTGACTATCCGTGCCCGATTTCGTAGATTGGCCGTCGCATAAGATGTAGCGAACGATCGAGGAATTGGAGGATAGTGGTGCGAAACAGCCCTCGGACGCTCGTGGGAGCCGTGATTCTTGTGGGTGGTGCGCTGGCGATTGTATTGAGCGGCACACGCCACTCATACGAGTACTTTCAGACGGTCTCGGAATTTGCCCGAGCTTCTGCCAACCGCGCGGGACAAGGCCTGCGCATTAACGGTCTCGTCGACTCCAGCTCGGTACACTGGGAACCGGACTCTCTGGTCCTTCGCTTTCGCCTCACCGACGGCGTCGCCTCCGTCCCTGTGGAGTACCGGGGTGCAGCGCCGGATCTTTTCCAGGCGGGGCAGAACGTCGTCGTCGAGGGGAAGATGACCTCCACCGGAGTATTTGAGGCCACTAAGATCCTGGTCAAATGCCCGTCGAAGTACGAGCCTCAGATGCAGGCCACCGAGACCTCCAGGTAGAAACCAAGGACCGGGGGTACGATGAGGACCCGGGCCCCTTGGTGGAGGGCTTGCGACGGAAGGTCACCGACCAGGCAAAGCAAGAGAAATCTACTCGGTCCGGGAGGTGCGTTTGGCTTCTCTTATCGGTTCTTCTCTCCTGTGGGCAAGCTTTCTCGTCACGGGGTGGGGAGCCATTGCTTCTGTTCTTGCAGCTCAGGGACAGTCGGTCCGCCACGCGCTGAGCGCGGAACGCGCCGCTAAGGCGACGTTCTTGTTTCTGAGCCTCAGTTGCGCCGTCCTCGTGCAAGCCTTCGTGGCCCACGATTTCTCCATCCGATACGTTGCCGAATACTCGAGCCGGAGCATGCCCCTGTTCTACCTTGTCTCGTCCCTCTGGGCGGGACAGGCAGGCTCCTTGCTTTTCTGGGCCTGGCTGCTCAGCCTGTACACGGTCATCGTAATTCGCTCCGAGCGCCGCCAAGAGGACGGGACGATGCTCCCTGCCGTCCTCGCAACACTGCACGTCACGACCCTGTTCTTCCTGCTGTTGATCACGGCGGCCAGCAATCCCTTCGAACCCCTCGACCCGGCTCCAGCGGACGGCCGGGGCCTCAACCCACTCCTCCGCAACCCGATGATGGTATTTCACCCGCCAAGCCTGTACCTGGGTTTCGTTGGCTTTGCGGTGCCCTTTGCCTTTGCGATCGCGGCTCTGGCCACCAACCGATTGGACCTTGCCTGGATCCGTAAAATCCGGCGCTGGACGCTTTTCGCCTGGTTTTTCCTCACCCTGGGCAATCTGCTGGGCGCGGAATGGGCGTACGTGGAGCTGGGCTGGGGAGGCTATTGGGGCTGGGATCCGGTAGAGAACGCAAGCCTCCTCCCGTGGATCACCGGCACGGCGTTCCTCCATTCGGTCGTCGTGCAGGAGCGAAAAGGGCTGTTCCGGGTGTGGAACTTCTCCCTGATCGTCGTTACCTTTGCCCTGACGATCCTCGGCACATTCATCACCCGGAGCGGTGTGATCAGCTCTGTCCACGCGTTCGGCAAGTCGAGCCTGGGGCCGATGTTTCTCGTCTTCCTGGTCCTGATGCTCACCGTCTCATTCGGCCTCCTTTTCCGACGCTTGTCGACACTGCGCGCATCCGGGGAGCTGCGACTGGCCCTCTCTGAGGAATGGGCCATTCTTCTGACCAATGTAGTGCTCTCGGGTCTTGCCCTTGTGGTCTTCTGGGGCACCCTTTTCCCCACTATTTCCGAAGCCCTTACGGGCAGGGCTCTGACCCTCGGCGCCCCCTGGTTCTCGGCTATGAGCCGGCCTTTCGGGCTGGCGTTGCTTCTTCTCCTGGCCCTGTGTCGCGCTGTGAGCTGGGGCGGGACGCGCTGGCGGGCTTTCCTGCGTCGCCTGGCTGCTCCCGCGCTGCTTGCGATCCTCTCGGTGGGCGGTGGTTATGCCCTGGGCGTCCGTCATGGGGCTGCTCTGCTTGCGTACGGACTCTCCGCCGCCGTAGTGCTTGCCATGCTTCTGGACGCTTACGTCATCGCCCGCGCGCGGGCCAGGACCGCTCAAGTCCGCCTCACCGCAGCCCTACGGGAGCTCCTTGGCCGGCAGAGAAGACTCTACGGCAGCTACGTGGTGCACATCGGCGTGGCCGTGATGCTGATCGGAATCGTGGGATCTTCCACCTTCAGCCGCAGTGTGACCAAGACGGTCCGGCCAGGCGAAGCCATCCAGATCGGCCGGTACACCTTGACCTTCCAGGGGCTCCAGGTGAACCAGTATCGGGACCGCACCTCTGTGGCTGCTCGCGTCTCCGTGAGCAACGCTGGACGACCCCTCGGCCAGATGGTCTCGAGGAAAGACTTCTACCCGAACTACGAGCCCGTCACGGAGGTCGATATACGCAGCCGCTTGCACGAAGACCTGTACCTCGTACTCGCCAGCTACGAGCGGGATGGGAGCGCCACCCTTCAAGCCTACGTCAACCCGTTGACCTTCTGGCTCTGGGTTGGCGGGGGCCTCATCGGCGTTGGGGCTTTGCTCGCCTGGCTGCCGCCGCGCCGTGGGCGGAAGTTGAAAAACGATCAACGCAGGGAGAGCTAATCTTGGAGACCCTGGCGCTCACGTTGATCTTCGCGGGGCTCGCCTTCGCCTACGTGCTCGCCCCCTGGCTGCAGACAAGGGCCTCGGGCTCGCGCCGCCACACCTCGCCCGCGCACGATTGGACCGGAGAAATGCTCAAAGAGGAGATCGAACTCGAGCGAGCCGCGGGGAAGCTGTCGGAGGAGGAAGAAGCCCTGATCCTCGAGGAAAAGTCGAGCGGGGCTGAGCTGGACGAGATCGAACTCGAGGTGAGGTCGAGGAGGCGAAGGTTGCGCCAAAGGTAATCAGAATCCGCTCCTGCAGGTGACGCCGAGCCGACAAACTCAGATGAGTAGGTTAGGACCGTGAAGCGAAGAACTTCAGCGCTCGTACTCTTAGCGGGGTGGGTTCTCCTGCTACAGCCCTTCCTGCTTCAAGCAGCCGGAATTTCCGGTCGTGTCGTTAACGGAACCCACGACGGCCGGCCCGTCCCGGGCTGCCCCCTTTACCTGCTGCGCTTCTCCCGCCCCGACCTTGGGCAGACCGTTTTGGACTCTACCCGCTCGGATCAACAGGGTCAATTCCGCTTTGCACGACTGACCCCGGATTCGGGCGCGGTCTTTGTAGCCTCAGCCCGGTATCTCGGCGTGGAGTATTTCAGTCCACTTTTCCAGGTCCTGCGGCCCGACACCCTTCTCGACTTGACCGTCGTGGTGTTCGACACGACGCAAGAAGTCCCGGTTCTGCACGTTCAGATGCACCACGTTTTCGCCGAGCGGGACACAGCCGATTATTTCGTGCGAGAAGTTCTGGCCTTCCACGCGGTAGGCAACCGGACGTTCGTCGCCGGCCAGGCGGGCCACACCCTAGCCCTCTCCCTCCCGCCGCAGGCGTACGCGTTCCACGCGGAATCGGGGTTCGACACCCGCAGCCTGCACATCAAGGGCCACACGCTTCTGTCCGATCGCCCTATTGCGCCGGGAGCCCACCAGCTCGCCTACCAATACCGGCTCCCCCTGGAGCGGGGCAGGTTCCGCTTTCAACGCCCAATCGACTATCCGACAGCCATCTTTAGCTTCTTTTACCTTGACCCCTCTCTGCGGGCGGAGAGCGCGGTATTGAAAGCCACCGCGCCCCTGGTGGTTCGAGGTCGTCAGTACGGGCGGCTGGTCGGGGAGAATCTGAAGCCGGGTACCGAGGTGGACGTAGCTCTTGCCCGGCGGTCCCTCCTGCGGGCGCGCGCCCTCCGGTGGGGCGTTCCCCTCCTTCTCGCGGTCGTGCTGGCAGGGGTGAGCCTGCTGCTCTTCCGCTATCCCAAGATCAAAGAGGCGCAGAAGAAGGAGGCCGATCCCGGCGTGCAGAGGCGAGAGCAGCTGCTGTACGAAATTGCGGCCCTGGACGAGGCGTTCGAGGCCGGCCAGCTGCCGGAGGAAGAATACACCGCCAAGCGGAAGCAGCTGAAGGACGAAGTCGTGCGGCTCACCGAGCAGCTGCGTTCGTCACGCCAGACCAAGACCTGAGATGGTGGAAGTCCGATCCCTCACGAAGGTCTACGGCACACGCTACGCCCTGAGGGAGGTTAGTTTCCAGGCACGAGCGGGACGCGTGTTGGGGGTGTTCGGCCCAAACGGGGCCGGCAAGAGCACCTTGATCCGCATTCTTGCGGGCCAAACCCGTCCCACCTCCGGACAGGTATTCCTCCTTGGCAAGCGGAGCGACGCATCCGGGCCCGAGCTGCGTCGACACGTGGGTGTGATCGGGCACCACACCTACCTCTACGAAGAGCTGACGGCCCTGGAGAACCTACGCTTCTACGCACGGATGTACGGACTTCGCTTTCAGGAACGCGAGCTCCTCACCGCGCTGGCCAAAGTTGGGCTGGAAGAAAGGGCCCACGAACCCGTGCGTGCCTTTAGCCGGGGCATGCTCCAGCGCCTGGCTCTGGCTCGCGCCACCCTCCACGATCCCTCGATTCTGCTTCTGGATGAACCCTACACCGGGCTCGATCAGTCCGCCTCAGCCCTCCTGGATGAGCTCCTGAAGGAAATGCGGGGAACCGGCCGCACTATCCTCGTGGTTACCCACGACGTGGAGCGAGGCCTGGAGTTGGTCGACGACGTGCTGGTCCTTGTCCGAGGGCGAGTGGCAGGGGCGGGCGAAGCAGCCCAATATACGGCTGCGTCGATGCTGGAGCTTTACCAGTCCGGGAGGTAAGGAGCCAAATGGGCTACCTACGCGGCATCGCGGCCATCTACTGGAAAGACCTCGTCCTGGAACTGAGGACGCGCCAGTCCCTCAGCGCGATGCTCGTTTTTTGCCTTACGGTCGCGGTGCTCTTTAATTTCGCTTTCGAGCCCGGTAGCTCCGCTGTTCAAGCCGTAGCGCCAGGCGTACTGTGGTCGGCCTTCGCTTTCGCCGGGATCCTGGGCATCAGCCGATCGTTCTCGTTTGAAGTGGACCGGGGCGGGCTACAGGGCCTGCTGCTCTGCCCTGTTGAGCGGGGCGTCATCTACTTCGCGAAGGTACTGGGAAATTTCTCGTTTATGCTTCTTGTGGAGATCATCGCGCTACCGGTCTTTGTGATCCTGTACGACCTTCCCCTCTCCGTCAACCTCGGCGCCCTGGCAGCAGTGCTTGTGGCAGGCACACTCGGTTTTTCGGCCGTAGGTAGTCTCCTCTCCGCGATGAGCGCCAGCACGCGCGCCCGCGAGATCCTGCTCCCCGTCCTGCTCTTCCCGGTGGCAGTGCCGCTCCTCATAGCCACGGTGAAAAGCACGGGGCCCGCTCTTACTGGCCGGCCCATTGGGGAAATCGCCGTCTGGCTTCGTCTCCTGATCGCCTTCGACCTCCTGTTCCTGGCGGTCTCCTCCCTAACCTTTGAGTATGTTGTGGAGGACTGACGGATGAAAGCCCAGCAGTCGGGTCGCTACCGTCTCGATCTGATCCTCTGGCTGGCAGCGACGGCTAGTGTGGCGCTGGCCCTGTACTTCGCCCTCCTGTTTGCCCCAACGGAGAGGACAATGGGCCACGTGCAGCGCATCTTCTATTTCCACGTGGCCTCTGCCTGGGTTGCCTTCCTGGCCTTTTTTGTCGTCTTTGTGGCCAGTGTGCTCTACCTTGCCACTCGGGACCTGCGGCACGACGTGCTTGCGGCAAGCTCGGCCGAAATCGGTGTGCTCTTCACCACGCTGGTGCTGACCACCGGTCCCCTCTGGGCCAAGCCGGTCTGGAACACGTACTGGACCTGGGATCCAAGGCTCACCACGACGCTCATCCTCTGGCTGATCTACATCGCGTACCTAATGCTACGTTCATTCGTGGGCGAAGACGAGAAGGCTGCACGCTTTGCCGCGGTGTTCGGGATCGTGGGCTTTGCCGATGTGCCCATCGTTTACCTTTCGATCCGGCTCTGGCGGACCCTTCACCCAAAGCCGGTCATCGGCGGTGCGGAAGGCAGTGGACTCCATCCCACGATGCTCATCGCTTTGCTGGTGTGTCTGACGGCCTTCGCCCTTCTGTACCTCTGTTTGCTCCGGCTGAGAATCCGACTGGAGAGGGTTCAGCGCCAGTTGCGCCGCGCCCAGCTTGAACGTGGTTGAAGTTCTGTGCGCAACCGGATTCCTCAATCGGTTCGGGAGGCACGTTGCTGTGAAAAACCTGGGTTTTCTGTTCGTGGCGTACCTGCTCATCTGGCTAGCCCTGGCGGCTTACCTGCTGGCTCTTTCCACCCGCCTCAAGCGGCTCGAGAGGGAACTGGCAAGACTCCGGGATCAGACTGGGCAGGAAGGGTGAGCCCATTACGGCCCCTACGGCTCGGAGAGAGGTGGGGCCCTAAGCTGCAAATCCTGGGCGACTACGCCGCCCAGCCACGCACGGAGGGCCCGTTTCCGCTGTGGCCGCAGGGAGGTAATAGAGGCGGCCGGTAGCGAGCACGGCCTACGGTACTCGGCGGACTCGGCATCCCCAATCCAAGACGAGCCATGCGAAGATTCAGCGTTCGACTTGACCTGCCCGCACAGATTCTGATCGGGCTCGCAGCGGGGGCCTTTTTGGGGGCACTCGGCAACCTCTTTGGATGGGGGCCATGGATTCTCACCTACGTTAAGCCCCTCGGTACCCTCTTCGTTCGGCTGATCTCTCTTGTGGTCGTCCCCCTGGTGCTGGCCAGCCTGGTCGTCGGTGCGGCGAGCCTCGGGGACCCGCGCAAGCTTGGTCGCGTGGGCGCCAAAACCGTCGCCTACTACCTGCTCACGACCGCCTTTTCGGTCGGCCTGGGTTTGGCGCTGGCCAATACGGTGCGACCGGGCGCCGGCCTCCCCGAAACGGTGAAGAACCAGTTGCTCGCCAGCTACAGCGGGGAGCTGGGAACGAAATTGTCCGGGGTACCTCAGAGGGAAAACCTTCTTCAGACTTTGCTGGGGATTGTGACCACCAACCCCGTCCAGAGCCT
>JAPDPT010000037.1 GCA_034506315.1 candidate division KSB1 bacterium
GCTGTCCCGTGCTAATCGTGTACACGTAGAGGTCGGACCTCCCGTAGTCCACTCCGACGAAACAGATGCGATCTCCGTCCGGGCTCCAGGCGGGGTTGTAGATCGCATCCAGGTCGAACGAATAGGTGCGGACGATCTTTCTCTCCGCCACGTCGATGATGTTCAGGCGGTCCCGCTTTCCCGCCTTCGAAGACATCACCAGGTAGCGGCCGTCAGGGCTCCACGACAGGTTGCGGCCACGGAGCCAGTGTAACTCCTCCAGTCCCCCGCTACGCTGACCGCTGATGATCTTGCCCAGGGACTTGCCGTCGATGGCGCTCATCAGGTAGACGTCGAAATACCCTGTCTTGTCACTGATGTAGGCGACCTTGTCGCCCCTCGGATTCAAGGCAGGACTCAGGTTGACAAAGCTCCCGTCCTTCTTATGGTTGGTGAGCCGCTTGGCGATATCCTCCGGCTCGTCTCTGCCCGCAATATCCGGCCAGTAGCGTTTTTTCAAGTGCTTTTGCCAGCGTTCGGAGAGTTCCCTGACATCCAATCCTATGGCCTGGCGCAACCCACGTTCCACGCTCCGCGAGATCTTAACCTTGCCCATGATCTCGCCGACCTTCTGATCGCCGTACTTCTCCGCGATGAAGGCCCAGACGGACTGCCCTCCCTTGTAGGCCATGAAGCCGTCAAGCGATGCGATCTGCGGGACATAGCCGTTAATGGTGGCATCGCGCATGAACATGTCGCTTTCGGTGTCCCAGCCGCGACTCTCATATTCGGCGAGACCTTCCACAAACCACATGGGCAACTGCAATCGCGTCATCCCCATGATGATCGACATCACCCCTGTCCCGTACATCATTTGCAGCGAGACAGCGTGGGTGAGCTCGTGGTGCAAAACGTGCCGGAACTTCTCCCACTCCCCCTCGTACGGGATGACCACCCGGTTCTTGAAGAACTCCGTGAACCCTCCCACACTCTCTTCCGGGGGCGAAAGGTCCACGTTGGTCTGCTCGAAGTCGTTGTGGCTGCGGTAAACGATGATCGTGATCCGGTCCGCCAGCTCGTACCGGAAATCCCGACTCATCTGCTCGTAGGCGCGCTCCGCCCGCTTTGCGACAAACTCCGCCAGGCTCTTCCCCCCATCGGTGAAGTAGATATCGAAATGCTTGGTCTGGATGTACTGCCAATGGAAATAGGTGTATTGAACCTTGTTTTTGCCAAAGTACTGGGCCTGGAGCCCAAAGGGCAGGGATGATAGGACCAGCACCAGCCCCACGATTTTCCGCGCCATGGGCCCTCTCCTCACTGACTCTGAGGGTTTCCGGAAAGCTTATCTTGCCTGCGACGGGGCACTGTGTTAACGCGCTCTGTGCGCCCCGGTTTCCCCCTCGAGCAGACTGAGAAAGATTGCGTGGAAGGCCCTCCCCCTTTCCCTCTTCCCCCTCGGTGCGGCAACCTTTGGTAGAAAAGCTCCCCCACCTGATCAGCCAAGCTCGGCGTATTTGCGGGCCACTTCCTCGGCCACTTCGAGCGTCGAGGAGGTGCCTCCCATATCGTAGGTTCGGACCTTTCCCTCTCGCACAACCTGGGCAATGGCCTCCTCCAAACGGTCGGCTTTCTCTTGCTCGCCCAGCCATTCTAGCATCAGCCGCACAGCCAAAAGCATGGCCATCGGGTTCACCTTGTACTGGCCGGCGTATTTCGGAGCGGAGCCGTGCGTCGGTTCGAAGACCGCGTAATTATCCCCGATGTTGGCGGCCGAGGCGAACCCGAGGCCGCCCACCAGCTGCGCCGCCAGGTCAGAGATGATATCGCCGAACATGTTCGTGGTGACGAGGACGCCATAATTCTGCGGGTTCTTGAGCAACCACATGCACATCGCGTCGATGTTCGCCTCCCAGAGCTCGATTTCGGGGTATCCCTTGGCCACCTCCCGAGCCACCCTCAGCATCAGCCCGGAGGTTTCCCGCAGAACATTGGCCTTCTCCACCACCGTCACGCTGCGGTAGCCGTGCTTGCGGGCGTACTCAAACGCATCGCGTACGATGTGCTCGCAAGCCTTGCGAGTCACGATGCGCAGTGTCACGGCGATCTCGTCCGGCGGTACTGACGCAAATCGGGCCATCTTCGGGTGATTCTGCAAAAGCACATCCCGCACCGGCTCGGGAAGCGGGAAGAACTCCACCCCGCTGTACAGATCTTCGGTATTCTCGCGAAAAACCACTATATCGATGTCGTCCCTGTAGTTCAGCGGGTTACCCGGGTAAGCTTTGCACGGGCGCAGATTCGTGCGGAGATTAAACTCCTGGCGAAGACGGACGATGGGGCTCGTGTACACGTATCCCTTGCCGCGGAGCTCAGGAGCCAGCTCGGCCTCTGCCTCCTCTTTCGGTTTGGAGGTAATGGCGCCAAAAAGCGCACAATCCGTCTCCTTGAGAAGCTTGATCGTCCGGTCGGGCAGAGGATTGCCCTCCTTACACCAGAATTCCCACCCGATGTCGCCGGGGACGTATTCCGCGTCCAGGGCGATTTGATCCAAAACGATCTTCGCGGCATCCATCACGTCCTTCCCAATACCGTCCCCTGGAAGCCAAGCGATTCGGTATTTCGCCATGCTTTCCCTCCACTTGAACCCGATGGCTAGAAAAACACGGAGAAGCCGAAGCAATGGGCGTCGCCGAAGTCGAAGCGCAGGGGCAGATAGGCGTAATCCAAGGAAAAGCGCGGTGTGTCGACGCCCACCCCCAAGCTCAGACGCTGCAGATCTACGCCCACAAGGTAGGCCCCGCGGACAGCGAGGGGCGGCTGCGGCCGAACCTGGAAGCTCAACGCCCCTTTCTTCCCCCCTCCCCAGTAGAGAGCATCGGCCGCCACGTACAGCCCGTCCTTCTGCCCGAACAAGGACCAGCACCTGCCCAGACCCATCCCCACGGCTGTACGGAGGTCTATCGGTCCATCGCCGAAGGATTTGGCGAGCGGCATCTGGCGCACAAAAGCGCCGATTGCAAGCGCCCCGGGAAGTCTCCGCGCCGTGAATCCGACATTCAGACTGACCGCACCTGCCTCGAAGACATCGATCTTCTGGTACAGCCACTCGCAGGAGATTCCTACGCCCAGCCCCTGCCCGATGTGGCGGGAAACGCCAAGTCCTGCGCGCAGGTGGTGAGCCGTGAACTGACCAATGAGCTCGTCCCGCGCGGTCCTCCGCTCTATCCCGGGAATCTCCAGCAACCCTCCCCAGACCGCCCAGGTCATCGCACGCCCCGGGTGCAAATAGGACGCCGCGTGTGCACGGGTACCTTGGAGCCAGGACAGGCTGGCCAGCGTCACGCCCGGCCTCCCGGCTTCGGAAGCAACCGCGACGTTCGTGAACGGCGCCTCGAAGGGCCAAAGCCCCACGGCTCCTATTCCTCCAAGCGCTGCCGATCGCGGCGCCTGTGGAAGCTCCGTCCACGCATTATCCGTCCCACCGCCTGCGAGGGGCCGCGCCAGAGCCACCAACACGAGCCCCGTGCCGAGCACCCAGGTTCGATTCCGTCCGATCTCTGCCTCCGTAACGTATCTAGTCTGCCGATCGTCCAGACACAGGAGCCTACACCTCGGTAACCTGCTTCTTAGGTCGCCTATTTGAGGCACTTGCTCGCGAGGCTCCTTGGACCGCCAACCCTTATGGGAGCCCCGTCTGCCTTCTCCCGAAATCCACCCGCCAGCCTACCCAGTGGGCCGGCTGGGGAGACTCGGGCTCGGCGAAAAAGGCGTATTCGAGCCGGAAGTCACGTCCCCAAAGCGGCTGCCGGACGCCCAACCCCAGGGCCGGGCGATTCCGCCGGATACCCGCGCGAAACAAAAACTCTTCCCCCATAGCCCACTGCAGACCTGCCGCCCAGGCCAAGGCGGAATCTTCCCTTTTCTCAATCTGGGCAAGGGCCAGGGCTCGCTGATCAAACGCGTGGCAGGCAAGGCCCAGTCGCAAGCCTCGGGGGAAATAGTCCGTCTTACTCGAGCCGTGTTCCCAGACGCCCTGCGTGTTCCACGTGTAGTGGGCGTTCAGATTCTCGGCGCAAAGGCCGACCGCAAAGCCACGCCCCGGCTCGATGAACATGCCGAGATCCACACCAAACCCCTGAGAAGAAAGAGCCCCTCCGTCCTCTTTCACACCAGGGAACCGACTGTAGAACACCTTACCCGTGAGCCCAAGGGCCACGAGTCTATGGGGCTTGAGCGCAAAAGCGAACAGGAAGGCGTTCTCGGAACTGGAAAGCGTGGCTGTATGGCGACCGTCCAGGTCGCGGCCGTCGATCTCCCCTACCCCCGCGTGGATCCAGGCCAGACCCACCGCCGCCGGTGGGCGAGGATGGGAGGCTTCCTCGAGCTTCCCCTTGCCTGCCGTTCCGACGGCCGCGGCGAACCCCACGAAACTCAACTTGCGGTCCAGGCTGAGCAAGGCATAGCTGCTGCCGAACTGGGGACCGGAAAGGGAGACCAGCGCTGCCGGATTGAAGCTGGCAGCGTAAACGGTACGAGACGCCGCAGTCATGGCACCTCCCAGCGCCATCGGCTCAGCCCCGATTCCGACACGCAGGAAGGCACCGGCACGTCCAGCCGTTCCGGCCGCCAAGGCCATCTGCACGGCAAACCCTACCTGGCCCACGAGCGCCAGATGGCTCACCCAAGCGGGCTTGGCCCCAAGCCCCCCCTTCCAGATCTGGTCAGTTCGTCGCGGGCCACGAAGCCGCTTCACCAAAAGGCCACCTCCGTCTGAACTTTGTCCCTGCCCCCCATTATCGGGGGCTAATCGAGCACGATCAGCTTGCCCCAGAAACTGCCTTCCCCTTCGATGTCCAGTCGGTAGAAATAGACACCGTTCGCCACCAGTTGCCCGCGCTCGTTCCGTCCGTTCCAGATCTCGGCGTAGTCGCCGGGAAGCGGTCTTTCCTTGTCTACCACAACGGTAGCCACCAATTCCATCGCGAAATCGAAAATGCGCAGCGAAACGCGTGTGGGACGGGTCGTGTTGTACTGGAAACGGACGAAGCCCTCCCCGCTTATCTGGTTGTGGCGCGTTGGGGAAAAGGGATTGGGGTAGGCGTAGGTCCGAGGCGCTCCCGCGCGTCCCGTGGGGACAAAGCTGCGGAATATTGTCCAGGTGTTGCCATTGTCCGGGGTCATGGCCAGTCCGTCCGCGCCTCCCACCCAGAGGCGACGGTGGGCATCGACGGCGGCACCGTAGAATTCCGTCGTGAGGTAACGGGTGTCGTGTCGGAGGTCATAGATGTCGCCGAATGCAAACCAGGTCTTACCTCCGTCGACAGACTTAAAGAGCCCCTCATCGGCGCAAACGAAGACCGCCGTATCGTCGAATGCGAAGTTGTGGGCGAAGACCCCGCGGAGGGCCGTTTGCCATGTCTGGCCCTCGTCGTCGGTCCAGCTGACCCCGCGGAATTCGCTGGTGTCCCCGGTTTCGGAGGTCGTCTCCACCGTCGCAGCCCAGATGCGAGTGCGCCCGCGCAGGCGTTGCGCCGCCAGGGCTACGACGAAGTTTCCGGAGATCGGCTTTCGCTGGTTCTGGTGATTGAAGTTAATCCAAGTGCGACCGCTGTCTGCGGATCGGTTCACACCCTTCGCGGTCCCAACCCATAGGACACCGTCGACGGCGATGACGGAAAAGGCGCGGTGATTCAGATTTCCGAGAGGATCGAAGAGGAAAGAGTCTGGGGGCACAATTTGCCATGTCCTGCCCCGGTCTCGGCTCCGCTGAAGCCCTCCGCCCCAGCTCGTGATCCACACCCATTCGCCCAGGATAGCGATATCGTACGTGACGTTCTGGACCGGGGTCGGACCCGGTTGAGGCACGTGGACCCAGGTCTGTCCGCCGTCGGTAGAGTAGGAGAGACCGCCTCCCGCCGGGAGGCGCCCCGCGTCTTTCGTCAGGGTATCGAAGGCAGTGGCGACCCAGATGATGCTGTCCGTGACCATCAGGGCGGATACGCCACCCTTGCCAAGGCCATGCCGGTGATCAAATGACTCCCAGCCTACGCCGTCATCGATAGACCGGCTGAGACCATGGCCCGTGGCCACCCAGATCGTGTCCCCAGCAAACCGAATGTCCGTGACGCTGTTGCTGGCCAAGCCCGAAGCGGGAGGAACCTCGCCACTCGATTCGTGCGCAAGCCGATAGGTGCGGAGGCCCTGGGCACCTGCAGAGGCCGCAAGGACCACGAGGAACAGCGTCTTGGCTGCCCACCACCGTGCTCTAATACACAACGAGGATCTTCTCCACGGTTTCGCTTTGTTGACCGACCCAGTCCACAGCCCGGAAGGAAAAACGGTAGCTTCCTAAGGCCACAGGAGGAAGTCCCGCCCGAGCCGCTTCCGCATCGGAGTAAACGACCATGGTGAACGTATACACCCCGTCCCCCGCTGTCTCGTCGCCAAAATAGGGTTGTGGATACAGGGCGGGGTCAAAAGGGAGACCGTTGTCGACCATCGGGATGGGGTTCCCATTGTTCGCGTACGACCCATCCGGTTTCCGGGAGGTAAATCCCACCTCCCGAACGTCCGACAGGCCCTGGGGGTCGCGCACAGCCGCAAGGATCCGAAAGGCTACCGATCCGGAAAGGGGCTTCGCCACCGAGTCCGGTGCGTCCACCCACACGATTTCGGGGGGCTCATTTTCGATCCTTATAGACCGCTCGGCGGGGGCGCTTCGAGCTCCTATGCGGTCGATCGCCACGAACTGAAGGCGGTACTCCCCCTTTTTTCCTGCCCCAAACTCCGAGGTAAGCCGGAGCTCGAAACACCCATCGCCAGCGGCAGGATCCCCATGGCTCCCGTCGTCGTAAAGCCGCCCCGCGAATATCTCCACTTCCCCTCGCAGCCCGGAGAACCGGACCTCTGCTACGTCGCCGATCCCATCGCTATCCGCGACCAAGATCCGGAAGCGGTAATCTCCTTCGAAACCACTGGGTAGCAAAGGTGGCGCCTCGACCTGGAGAATCTCCGGGGGGTGATTCCTTCGAGCAGTGACCCTGCGCTCCACCGACTCACTTTGGTGCCCTTCCCGGTCTTCCGCACGGAACGTAAGCCGGTAGGTGGCCTCGACAGGTCCACTCCATCTCCAGACCAAGCGCCCCGTAAAGAGGCCGTCGCCTGCGACCACATCTCCGTCCGAGGGGTGGTAATAGGCGCCATCGTCGTAGAGGGTGTCAGTGGCCAGCGGCTGTCCACCAGCTTCCGGATAAACCTCCACCACAACGTGCCGAACGGCTCGCACACCTTCTGGATGCGAAACCTTAGCCGTTAGGCTGCAAATTTGGTAGGGGCTCACGACCTGCGGGGCGTTCACTTCGAGGATGATGGGAAGGGCTTTGGGTTTCACAGCGTCTCCATCGCTGCCGCACCCTCCGATGAACCCTGCGACCAGACAGGGGACTAGGGACAAAACTGTTCTTCTCAGGAACACCGGGAGAGGCGCCTCACCGATCCGTCCCACGCGGCCTGCGCGAAACACGTGACTGACAACCGACGCATCAAAGGTACGAAGGCCGGCCCTAAGTCGCAACGGCTTTCCCTCCGGGCGTACCCTGAGGTAACCTCGAGGGAGGGGTCAGGCCTGCACCCCCGGTCAGAAATAGACCACGGCAGCGTAGCCGACCCAGTGGCGAAGTGAACAGGGTGCGGTTACCCCCAATCCGTCGATCGAGGAGGGGAGACGACCGAGACCCAAGCTCGTATCGTAGCGAAGCAAGACACCCTCGGGAGGGTTCCTTCCCAACTCTGCCGCAAGGTGATAGCTGAGGAGAAGTCCGAACGGGACCGAGAAACGGCCGCACCAAGTGATCCGGTAGGTCCTCACGTCGTCCGGATCGACAAGCTCGTACAGAAGGGCGCGCAGCCGGTTGGGGGACACGCTGCCCAGAAGGTATTCCCGGAGCAGGCGATACTCGCGATTCACGGCAGCCCCGTACCCTGTCTCCCCAACGCCGAACGGGGCGAAGTTGCGCCCACCCCATCCGTCATCCCCATAGTGAACAGCGTCCGAGGAGATCAAGATCACAAAGTCCTCTCCCCAGACCAGCTTCTGCACCCGTGTGAGCTCCGCGAGGCTGCGCGCTAGGGCCCGGGCGATCGTGTCCATTCTCCCCCAGTGCATGTAGGGAACCAGGAGGGCCAGGATCTGGACGTTCCTCTGCCGGTATTGCATCCAGGGGATCAGCGCTTCGAGCGAATGCTCCTCGGCGTGGCAGGCGTCGCACACCCGGAACAGATCGTTCGGAAGCCGACGAAGAAGGGAGTCCCGTAAATCCCACACGGTCACAGGCCCCCACGGCCCACGCCACTGCTCGAAGGAGTCGAAGAGCACGCGATTGGCCTCTCCCCACTGCGCAGCGCGGTGGGCAACGCCGATGAGAATGGCGCGCGGTGCCGAAAACTTACGAAAGAGATGCCAGTACACGCGCCCGGCGTACAGATAATCGTCGTGGGGGGAGATAGCAACAAGCCATCCCTTGCGCCGGGAAGCCCAGACCGCCCGCTCGCGCAGGGCGAGGCTGTCCCTCTCCAGGCTGTCGCAGAGCTGGATCACCCGCTCCATCTGCCCCGGAAAGCGCGCAAACCCCAGGGTGTCCGCAAGACCCCGGGTCCTCTGCCCCCGTACAGCCATCGGCAAGCAGACGAACAGAGCCGTCGTGAGGACTACGCGCCGGACCATCCTTGGCACCTCACCGCAGCAGCAGAATCTTCTGTGCGCCCGCCCAGCGCAGAGCGCCGTGGCGGTCCCAGACCTGCAGCCGGCACAGGTAGATTCCGGAAGGAAGTTCCTCTCCCGAATCGGCTTTTCCATCCCAGCGGACCAGGTGGGTTCCCGGGGCGACCTCGCCGCCCCCGAGCAACCGGACGCGACGTCCCCTGGCGTCCGCGATAACCAATTCTGCCCGCGCCGCCTCCGGAACCCAGTATCGAACGACCGTTTCCGCGTTAAAGGGATTCGGGAAGCACGGAGCCAACCCAAAGCCCTCCGGTACGGCTTGCCCCTCGGTCTTCGCGACGGACGGCGTGCGAGCCTCCACGACCACGGGGATCGTCTTTTCCTCCGCGCCGGGCACGTTCATCCGCAAGCGAACGTAACCCCGGGCAGGAAGGGCCTTGATCTGTCCGCAATCCACCCGCACGCGGACGCACAGTCGGCCGCCGTGGGGAACCATAGCCGAATCCGGGAAGGCGAAAAGCCAGGAGCCGCGGCGTGTAGCGACCGCCGATTCGATCCGCTCCTCTTCTGTACCCACCTGCCCGATGTGCAAGACCCGCCAGTCCCGACCCAGGACCGATTGCGGCAGAACAACCCGAGTAAGACCATCTCGTGTTTCGGCTGGCACGGTTACCAGCCAGCGCTTTTCCTCCAGCGACCCAAGAGCCACCTGCTCCTTCTCGCACTTCACCACGAAAGACTCCGCTCCCGGCCACGTCCGCATTACTAACGTGCAGGGGGCAACGCAAGCCAGAAAAGCGTACCCATCAGACAGATGGACGGCGGGGCCCGGGTGTGAAGCACCAACTCCTCTCTCTGAAGGCCAAGCGGGGAGTTTCCCCTTGGCCCACGGCTCGGGAACCCCGGTGAAGCTCTCAAGAGCGATGGCCTTGCTGCATTTCTGGCTACCGGCTTCTCCCGACGGCCGGGTGGAAAGCCCGGGCTCCGGTTCGACCCTGACGAGCAGGTCAAGGAGGCCTTCGTTTGCGATCCACAGACTGTCCTGAAGGAGGGAAGAACCGGGATCCGAGACTTCGAAGCAAAGAGAGTCCGGCCAGACCCGGGGTGTGGGTCCGTCGTTGGTGACCCAAAAGCTGAAGGTGGCCTCGGGCGCCGCCAGCGGCTCTCTCACCACGTTCCCCTGGTCATCGGCCACCTCGAGGTAGAATTCCACCCGTGTGCCGAGGGGTTGGCCTGGCAACCAACCGATGTAACGGCTTCCCTGTCCCACCATGGGAATCCGATCCCAGCGAGGGCCGTTTCGGCGCACAATCTCCGCGCGAGCGATGCGCCCATCGTCCGTGATCTGAGCCTCCACCGGGTACGGCCCTTCCGTATCCGGGGTATTTCGAGGCAAGGTAAGCAGCGTTAGTGAGGGTGCACCCCTGGCATGGACTGTCCATGCGACGTCGTCGAGGTACCAGCCGTAGTCCTGGACGTAGCCGTCGCTGCCAAAATGGAACTGCAGAACCACGGTATGGCCGACGAAGGGCGACAGATCGAAGGTCTCAAGACGCCAGGAGTTACCCGTGCCGGGCGGTCCGCCAAAGGCCGGCTCCCCTCCCAGCGCGGAATTGTACCGGTCCACCCACCCATCGTAGCCGCGCAGGCTCGTCAGCAAGACCTGAAAGGGACCGCGGTCGACGGAGATCTTCACATTTCCCCCATCCCAAAGCTTTCCGTCGCTGTACTCGAACTGGTACCAGTGCCAAAATCGGAAGGTCGCTGCTTCCGCGTGTGTCAAGTCGATGGGGGGAGTCTCCAACCGTGCGTCGGCGTTGTCCCCATAGGTCCCGTTCAACCGGGTAGCCCAAACCCTCATCCCCGAGTGGGCGCTCCCGGGTCCGGTGGTCGGGACACCCCATTCCCACTGGCGGTCGGAAGTGACGGTCAACCCGGGATCGTCTTCGAAGTCCAGAATCCGGTCGGGCACCAACTGAAATCTGTACCAGCCAGTATCCGGCGCTACGGCCACATTCTTGCGCCGGGAACCGTCCCTGGCGACGATCCGGTACCAAACGGTCTGCCATGCCCGCGGGTGCGGGAGGGTTAGCGAGCCCGCGAACTCCCCTTCCCCTCGATCGGTCAGCCCCACCGTAAAGAGGATCCACTCGTCCGTCCGATACTCGACCCAGGCGGAATCGACACCCGCAACGTCGTGGATCCAGGCGCGAATGGGGAAAGCGGCATCGAAAGCGGATCTCTGCACGGAGGGGCGATGGACAATGGTCGGTCCCAGTGTGTCGGGCCGGACGTGAAACTCGAATACAGAATCTGGAGCACACCGAGGGGCAGCTCCTCTCCGTCCGCCGCTGGTACGGGCCGTGAGGTAGTAACGGTAAGAGCGGCATCCGGGACTCGCCGGGATTACCCCGACGTATTCGTCGCCGCCCACTGGGTGCAAGACCGTGGAGTCAAACGGTGCGTTCCCGGCCGCATAGTGGAGCCACAGGCTAGAGGGATCCAAGCCCGATGGGCCAGTCAGCGGTATCGGCGGACGAACCCTGGCCCGGACAATGAATGGGCCGTCTTCGTCTTCCGTGTCGGGTAGAGGCTGAACCTCGACGATCGGCTCTTCACCCGCAGCCCAGATCGCGTACAGGAGGGGGCCGAGAGTCTCCAAGATCAAAGAGCGAATCTGGGATGTATCGGGATGGAAGCTGGTCCCGACTTCAAGGGTGAAGCCGAACATCTTGGTTTTGAGTTCCTGCTCCCCGTACAGCCAATCGCAAGCCTCCCCATTCGTCAGGTAGATTACCCCCGAGGCCGCATTTCGAGGGGTGTAGCGGTTGTACCCGACCATGCTGTCGGCCAGAGCCCGAAAGACCTCGTGATCCGGTGTGTTCTCGGGGATATAGCCCCATGGGAAGAGGACCAGACGGCCAAAGCTGTGGAGGGACAGCACAATGCGGAACGGCTCTCGGAGGCAAAGATCCCGGAACGCCTGGGTCTCCGGTTCCGAAAAAGGGGCTTCGCCGCGATATACCTCCGACGAGGGCTCGGGGCTGGATCCCACGTCATCGAAACCCCACATGAAGCCGTAGTTGCGGTTGAGGTCGACCCCGTACGTACCGTTGGCATTCCTCCGCCTATTCTTTCGCCACCATCGGTCGAAGCGATGGACGTAGTCCAGCCCGTCAGGATTCAGCGTAGGCAGAATCCAGATCTGCCGCTGGTTCACCAGGTAGGTGATGTACGGGTCCTTGCCATAGCGTTCGAGGAGGTAATGGATCAGGAAAATGGCGATCTCGGGGGTAATGATTTCTCGTGCGTGGTGGTTCGCCACGATCGCCACCCGGGGTTCGTCCTCCTCCGTCTCCACATTGTCTGAGATTTTGATGGCGAGGATATCCCTGTCCGCCAGCCTTTGAGTCTTCTCCCAGCTGTCCCCCAAGTCGTAGACCTTGGCGATGCCGGGGTACGATCGTTCTGCCCACTGGAGCTCGCTCTTACACTCGCCGTAGTCGTGGAAGTGCTCAAAGTAGCCGCTCTGACGCAAATGGGACTCGAAGATGGCCAGATCGGGGATCTCCACCTCATACGGTAGTCGAAGGCTGTCCAGAAGGGCAACATCCCGGGGTCGGGTCAGTACGAAAAGAGTCCGACTCGCCGCATCATAGCCCGCTACGTCCGGACCCGCACGCAGGAACTGAACGACTGCAGGGTCAGCCACATCTGGGACGCGTACACGCACCAACTTGGTGGGACGCTCAGCCCAAGCGTACCCGGCTCCCAAGCCCGAGAGGAATATCCCCGCCACACACCACCGTGCACACCACACCGTGGCCCACCGCACGATGTACGCACTCCATCCCACAGCCTTACCGCTTTCTATCTCGCCTCTCATAGGGCCTTGGCCTATTTCAATAGGAGTGCCTTCTGCACCGCACGCACCTCCCCGGCTTCAAACACCACGAGGTATACCCCGCTGGCGACCGGCTGGCCTCTCTGATCCCGCCCGTCCCACTCTACCTGATACGAACCGGGAGAGTGCTTGCTGTCCACGAGGGTGCGGACCTCATGTCCAAGCAGGTCATAGACCCGGAGGGTAACCCGGACAGGCTCCGAGACCTCGTAGCGCAAGATTGTCGAGGGGTTGAAGGGGTTGGGAAAGTTGGGATAAAGGGTGCTCAGCCGGGGCAACGGTTCCCGGCGGTCATCCACAGCCACACCCGTCTCTTCGATCACCTGCACGTCGTCCACAAACCAGCCAAAGAACGGGGGAACCTGAGTGGCGTCGCTCTGCATTCGGAAGCGAAGTCGGACGTCGTTCATCCCGGAACCTGTCAGGTGGTCAAGCGAGATTTCGCGCTGTACCCATTGGGCCTGAACCCCCGTGATAGGCTGTCCCAGCCGTTGCCACGTCTGCCCGCCGTCTACACTTGCCTCCACATAGCCGTAATCGTGATTGAATTCGAGGTAGTACTTGGTCCAGAAGCGAAGCACCACGGAGCGGCTCTGGGAGAAGTCGAAGCCGAAGTTCGTCTCCAGGCTCACATTGGCGTTGTTTGGATACTGCCCACCGGGGCTATCGTTGACGGAGAACCTTCCGCTGTGGGCGTACACCGTCTCAAGACCCCACCCGCCTTGTGGGGCACTCCAGTGGGTCAGGCCGGACTCAAAGTCCTCCAGCCCGACCACAAAGCGGAAGGTGTCCGAGATCGCTCGATTCCGGGCTTGACTGGCGTCGGCTGCGCTCAGGAAATACTCCACGGTTTCGCCGTACCGGAAAACCGGCGGGATCTGCCCACGGAACTGGGTCGGGACATCCCCCGGCGCCAGCCTGGCGCTATCGGCCACGCTGGGGGACCGAAAGTGAACGTACACAGAGCCTGTGTCCACGCGGAGATTATCCGTGACGGTCGCCACTACCTCAAACGGCGCCTCGCCGTTGATGCAGTTCGGCAGGCCCACATGGGTGATTACGGGTGGATACACGTCCAGCCCAGCGTAGAATCGGAACACCTGACGTGGAGCCACTGCGGGCTTCCGCCACTCGAAATACTGCGTGGACACCTCAACGTAGTATTCCACCGCGGCCGGCTGGTGCGGAGCGGGGATGGTGCCCGAGTACACACCCGGGGCCTGCTCCTGCATTTCCACAGCGTGGAAGCCGATCTCCCCCGCCTGGCGCCAGAAAAGCCGGACTCCCCTTAAGTCTGTCAGATCTCCACTAATCCGGACCGTGATCGGGCGGGAGGCGTGCACATCCTCCGTATCGGTGAGCGGTTCGTGCTCGACGGGGCTAAGGTACTCCAGGATACGCCGCATGAGCTGATCTCGCACGGTGCTGCTGTCCGAGGGCTTGGTGGAGTACTTCGAGTCCACCGCCTCGAAGCCGAACCCCATATAGACGACCCGGTAAGCGCCGGAGAAGCGAACCCCTCCTGCCTTCCCGTTCGGGTAAAGGAAGATCGGCCGCGCCCCATTCAGAGGCTCCATCACGTCCGGGTACTGGTTCTCGACGTTCCTGCCTGGCTGATAAATGGCGAAGCGGAGACCATCCGTGATGGGGTCACCGGGAATGCCCCTTACCTCTCCTGACTCCGCGTCGTCGGAGAGATAGCGAGCGTGTAAGTAGTTCTCGTAGAAGCTGACGGCGTCGATTCCTGTGTTGTCGCTGGCGGGATCGCACAGGTCCCAGCCAATGTCCTGGCCGTGGAGGAAAAGACCGCCCCCTCGTTCCAGGAATTGCCGGAGGGCGGCGCGATCACCTGCGTCCAAGCTCGGGAACGCCCACTCGCACAGCCAGATCACAATCGGGAAGTGGCAGAGGAAATCGCCTCTCGGATGCCCGTTTGTCCGGATATCCCAGACGCTGTAGTTGATGCCCAACCTCTCCAAAGATGCGATCGTGTAGCCCTCGACGTCGTAGTCTCCGGTATTTCCCCCAACCTCATCGTGGTCGTCATCGACGACCAGGACGGGCGTCTTGCCGATCAGGACCTTTACCGTGTCCGAACGGCTCATCCCCGCCTCTTCATGGGTCAAGACGATGCGGGCGATGTGGCCGCGGGCATCGGGCCGAATGCGGAAGCTCAGCGTCGTCGGAATGGTTGCCGTTGTCTCCCCTTCCAGGTGGGCGAGGAGATACTCGGATTGAAGCACCTCGAGCCCGGGCTCTGGCGTGGAAAGAAGGATCCGCACATTGTCTGCCGAGCCCACAGAGTAGTTCCGGTACGTGGCCACAACTGTGATCGTCTCGCCGTGCTCCAGGAGCCCATCGCCGTCCCCGAAGTCCCGATCGCTGACGGTCGCGTTCACCAACCGGATGCGCGGCTTGACAGGGGGCACCGTGGACGTGGCAACCGCCGCGTAGGCATTGACCAGGCCGTCTCCAATCATCCCCTCGTAGCCCGGGTTGAGGCCGTCGATGTTGGTGCAAGTGCCAGCGATGCGCTGCTGCACCTCTCGCCACGTCGCCGAGGGGAAGTGGGAACGCACCAGGGCCGCCACGCCGGAAACAAGGGCAGCGGAAGCACTGGTTCCGGCCGTAAGATACCCTTCCTTCGTGCGGGCCCGATAGAGCTGGGAGAACCCGTACTCGGGAAAATAGGGAGCGGTGGAGATGATCTCGGCCGGCGGCGATACGTTGAAGTCCCCTCCGGGAGCCGCAACATCGACGGTCGGCCCGTAATTCGAAATCGAGCTCAGCCTGCCCTGGAAGCCTGTAGCGGCCACGCAGAGCACTCCCGGGTAGCCGGAGGGGTAGTGTTCCTCATCGCTGGCTGAATTCCCCGCTGCGGCCACAAAGACCACGTTCCTGCTCAGACCGTACTCAATCACATCCCGCTGCGTCTGGGAGGCCGCACCGCCTCCGAAGCTCATGTTCACGACGTGCGCGCCATTGTCGATCGCGTAGCGTATTCCATTGGTGAGGTCAGAGGTCGAGCCCGAGCCTTCATCGCTCAGCGACTTGACGGGCATGATTGTGCACCGGAAGCCGGCCCCTGCGATCCCGCGGCCGTTGTGGGTGGCAGCCCCGGCCAACCCGGCCATGGCCGTCCCGTGGTCGGTTCCATCATCGGCCATGCCGTCACCATCATCATCGACCCCGTTCGGCTTGGGCCTCGGGTCCGGCACCCCATTGACGAAGTCCCAGCCGTGTACGTCATCGGCGTATCCATTGTGATCGTCATCGCGGCCATTGTTGGGGATCTCCCGCGTATTCGTCCAGATCTTGGCCGCAAGGTCAGGATGGTTGATATCCACTCCTGTGTCCACGATGCCGATGATGACCGAGGCATTTCCCTGCTCTACGTCCCAGGCCTCGGGGAGTCGGAGCTCCCGCAGGTACCACTGCTGAACGAAAAGGGAGTCATTAGGGGTAAAGTGGACCTCGTACAGGTAGTCTGGCTCAGCGTACTCCACGGAGGGCAACTCGGAGAGAACCCGTGCCAGATAGTCCTCCGAGTATGGGCCCCGGACTGCGAGCTTGTAAATCCGGTCCAAACCGAAGCGCATCGCCTCCGTAGATAGGCCCTGGAAAAGCGGCTGCTCGCTCCCCACCACGATTGCACTGGCGACAGCACTTTTCCGGAGGCTAAGTTCGTTGTAGAGGCTTGCCGGAGTCGCTCCCGGCTTCATCTTAACCAGAAGCCTGCCTGGGACCCAATGGGGCTTTTTCGGAGCTCCCCCGCCCGTCCTTGCTATTCCTTGCGCGGCCAGTGCGGCCGATAGTAAGAGACCCCCTATACCTTTAGCCCAGGTAGAAAACCGCATTTTCGTGCCTCTTTTCAAGTCGTCTTCTCCACGATCCGACCTACACCGCGGTGTAAACGCCACCGCCCACAATTTACACGAGAAGAGGCCGAGATCCAAACGGGAAGGGACTCCTGCAGGTAGTCAGCTGCCCCCGCGCGGGCCTGGTCCAGTGGAACCGCCAGCACTCCCCCTATGTGTCGCGAAATCTAATCCCCGAGGCAGGTACCCACACCCCTGGCCACAGCCAAGAGCGGGTGGTTAGGATCGACCTTCCGTGTCTTGCCCCCCACGTCGCAGAGGGGTACGGTGACGATATCGTTCCCCTTGACGGCCACCATCACCCCGGCAACACCATCGTAGCACAACTCTGCCGCCTTCACCCCGAAACGCGTGGAGAGGATGCGGTCAAAGGCGGAAGGAGTACCACCTCTCTGCAGGTGCCCGAGGACCGTCACGCGCGTCTCAAGGCCGGTCATCTCCTCGATTTGGCGCGCCACCACATGGCCGATGCCGCCGAGGCGGATAGGATCCGTACTATCCTTTACCACCCTTTGAACCACAAGGTCTCCCCCCTCTGGACGCGCTCCCTCTGCCACGACTACGATGCTGAAGCGCTTTCCACGCTTACTGCGCTCGGCCACGTACTCGCACACCTTCTCGATCCGATAAGGGATCTCGGGAATCAGGATCACGTCTCCGCCGCCGGCGATTCCTGACTCCAGAGCCAACCATCCGGCGTACCGGCCCATCACCTCTACGACCATTACCCGGTGGTGGGACATGGCCGTGGTGTGGATCTTGTCGATGGCCTCGGTGGCCGTCTGCAGGGCGGAGTCGAACCCGAAAGTGATGTCCGTCCCCCAAATATCATTATCGATGGTCTTGGGCACGCCCACAATGCGCACACCCTTCTGGCTAAGCTGGCGGGCAATGGCCATCGTCCCGTCGCCGCCGATACAAACCAGGGCGTCAAGTCCGAGCTCATCTACGTATTCGACCACCTGGTCTGACACGTCGGCGAATTCGATTTCGCCGCCGTCCTTCTTGACCGGCCAGCGGAAGGGATTGGCGCGGTTGGATGTACCCAGGATCGTGCCCCCTTGGGTCAGGATGCCCGAAACCTTTTCCCAATCCAGGGGAATTACCCGGCGCTCGATTAGTCCCTCGTAACCGTCCTCGATGCCGATCACTTCCATGTTGTAGAGGCTCATGGAGGCCTTTGCCACCCCCCGGATGACCGCGTTCAGCCCCGGACAATCCCCGCCGCCGGTGAGGACACCGATTCGCTTCCTGCCGTTCCGTAACATAGGCGCTCCTCGTCCTCCCAGATCCTCCTGATCCTTCCCCAAAGGCTCGTACCACCCTCTCGGGAATCGTCAGCTCTGGGGAAATCTTGAGGACAAGGGGCGGACGGCACGGGCCACATCCGCCCCTGTTCCGCGGCTCTGCTCAGCCGCTCTGTTTCAGCGTGCTTATGCCCAGCAACTTGTAAAGCAGGCAGAATCCCGTGATTCCTGTGACCAACAAGATCACACCGATCACCCCTAAAATCACCGCCACCGTACCTTTCAGGAGCGCTGTGGCCAGGTACAAGAGGATGATCCCCGCAAGAATCCGGATTACCCGGTCGGCCAGACCCTCGTTCTTCTTCATTTCTCCCTCCTTGACGGTTTGGTCCAGACAGAACGTTCCTCCCGCGGTGTCGGTCACTGCACCACACCGCCCCGTCGTCAAAATATTGCTTCAGCCGAGCAAGGCAAGGAAAAACAGGCTGCCTTCGTTTCGACTTTCCCGGCCGTACCCCGTTTCTCCTGCCCAGACCGGAGAACGTTCTTGCCCAACTTGAATCAGACCGACCACGGTAGGGGGTAGGTCCACATCTTGCGGCTCCGCAAACGTGGACCCTCTCCCAGTCGCATGCCCGAGGGCTCGCCCTCGGGAAAAAATCGGATCATCGCTCTCTTCCACCGCTTCCCGAGCACAGCGCTACGGGCAGCCCAGTTTCCCACCTCGGCCTCGCCACAATCGGGGGAAGATCGGAGCATCTGTCGGCGTTGCGTTGAGGTTCCGGGGATTTCCGAAAACCCGGGCTCCGAACGGTATGTGCGCAACCGCGCCTTTCGCCCCATTAGACCGCCACTTACCCTCCTCGAATAGCCGCCCCGACCGCTCTCCGTCCATCTTCCACGGTTCCCTCCCCTGGGTTCGCGCCCCTGTACAATGCTTGCTTGCACAAACAAGAAGGGCCGCACCCTGAACGGGCGCGGCCCTTTTCTAATTACTCTTGTGCCGGGATTACCGGTTCAGGACCATCTTGTGGATGGCCTGGTAATCACCCGCCTCGAGCTTGTAGAAGTAGATCCCGCTCGGCAGGTTGCGGGCATCGAACGTCACCCGGTGCTGACCCGCGGGTTTGTAGCCATCCACCAAGGTGGCCACCTTCTGGCCGAGGACGTTGTAGACCGTCAGTCTGACCTGGCCGGCCTTCGCCAGGCTGTACTCGATGGTTGTAGTAGGATTGAACGGGTTCGGATAATTCTGGCTCAGGCTGTAGGAATGCGGAACTTGTTCACCCGCTTCCGCCACGCCAACACCCGGGCTGGTTCCAAACCAGTTCAATACATTTCGAACCAGGGTCGCAAGCTGTGGACTGGGCGTGGCCTCTCCAACGCAGTCGGCCATGAAGGCCAGGTTCACGGTCTTAAAGTTAGCGCCCTGGTAACGAACACCGACCGTCTTGCCGCTCTCGGCGGTGAAGATCGCTGTAGCTGCGGCGGGTGTGAGATAGTCGGTCCAGTTGTAGCCACGGTAATTCGCATAGGCCCACCAGGTCATTCGCAGCGGGTCGGTGGCGAAATCACCTGAGATGGGGTCGCCGGCCACGCCCACGAAGACCGAATCGAGATTGGCACCCGGATCGTTCTCACCGCCGGCGATGCCGAAGAAGTCGTAGGCGAACTCACCCGCCTGGAAGGTTGGCGTCGCCGGCTCGCCGTTGCCGTAGAAGTAGTCCATGTCGGAGAGGAACAGGTTTCCGCCGTTCTGAAGGAACGTGGCGAAGGGGTTACCCGCATACGCGCGCGTGGGAACGCTGCTCGCTCCCCAGCCCACAACGAAGATCGTCTTCCATCCGAACCCGGTGACGGATTCGTCAATGCCATAGTTCTCTTCGACGTCCCAGACCTCATAGACATAGCCGAGGTTATCGAGGACATCTTCGAAGAAATTGGGGTTGAGAGCATTCTGGAAGCAGAGGAGGAGATCCGCGTTGGGGTGCTCAGGCTGAGCGATCCGGAAACGTCGGGAGCCGGACTTTGCGTAGAGGCCACCCTTATCCTTCGCTCCGACCCAGTATTCGATCTCGTCGCCTACACCGACGCCCGTAATCTGTCCTTCCCAAATGTTTCCCTCTACATTAACCATGAGGGCCGAGTCGACCTTGCTGGCGGTCTTCCAGACCAAGTAGGCCTTGTCGACTCCGGCTTTGGTCGGGTCAGAGGCATCGATGTCCGTGATCTCGCAGCGAGCCTTGAATGGCTTGTTCGGGTTATAGGTGCTCACGATCTGGGTAAGGCCGCTAATCGCTGGCGGGGTGTTCTCGTAGAATTCCACGACGCAGTAGGTCCACCAGCCATAGCTCCGGATGTGCCAACCGCGCTTGCCCGAGGTTCCGGGTCCCTGATAGTACTTGAGGCCCCGTGCGGCAATGTTCGTGGCCGTTCCCGCGTCAAAACCTACGTACGCACCCTCAGGACCACCGTAGGGCACAATGACCACGAAGAAGTCACGCCGCCCAACGTCGGGCTCCACACCCATGTAGATGGTTGGGACTTCCTCGATCGCGTTCTCGTCCACAGTCCACGGAATATCACCCCAGAACATCTCCCCGAGCGGTGGCTGGGGCGCAAAGGTATTGTGAACCCACTGCCCATCCTGCCAGTAGCCAATCCAGCCCCTGGCGTTCACGCTATCGGGCGGGTAATCGGCGTGGTAACCCAGAGCCCAGCGCAAACTGACGGTGATTCCATCCGACAGAGGACTACTAGACCAGGTGTGAGCGTTGAAGCCGATGGACTTGATGATCATCGCGGCCGGCGGCTTGAAGTAGGCCGCGAAGGTGTCGTTACTGGCGAAGCCAAAATTCACGCCGCTGAGGGTCTTCTCTGTCCACACCGTGTCGATGATGCCCAGGGTGGCGGCGTGCTTGCCGAGAGCGGGAGAAGCGCTGCGCAGTGCGGCCCACTCGTCCGGAGTCAGATAAATCACCTCGCTCTTCTCGGCACCTTTGGCGGGAGCCAGCACTCCGTAGGTTTTCTGCGCAGCACTCACCCCCGTGGCCACCCCGAGGATTACCATCACTATCAGCGCAACCCATAGCCCTCTGCGCATCCTCACTCCTCCATCTCTCAGGTCCAAAGCCTGGACACCGTTCTTCCACGTCCCCCTCCTCTTGTTTTAACGTTCTCTCCTTATCACCTCCTTTCAGCTTGTCAAAAATCCACCCCTCTCTTCCATTCGCGCGCCGAATTTACTCCTCTTCCCCAGTATTGTCAAGGGCTTTTTGCAGCTCCGTCACCACTACGACGACGGTCAAGCCATCATCTTGGGGCCACAGGGGAGACCCCGCCTACAGAAGGTTTCCTCGACCAGAACCTCTGTATCTATCCCTCATGGCCAATAGTCGGGGTCCCGGCTGAGAGCCTCTTCGATGGGTCGTAGAGGCTCTCTTAGGTCGTCCACGTTGAGATTCAGGGTAGCGCCCAGACGCAAGAGTGCAGAGGCCAAGACGTAGCGACGCTGGGAACCTGAGCGGTCGGAGATTTCGCTCACCAGCGACTCTATTCGGCTTCGCAGGGCGAACCAGTACCATTCTTGCAGCTCCGTTTCGTCCAGGCCGAGCCGCAGACGGCGCGCCGCTTCCAGAAGGCGGATCAGGCTCACGCAGGGGTCCACCCGCCACTCCTGCTCGATACGGACCTGAAGCTCCCGGGCGGCTCGAGCCATCACCTCGCGCGGCTCCTCCAGTTCGATACGAATCCCCAATTTGCCAGCCAGGTCAAACCACGTGAATACCTGCCCTAAGCTAACGGAGTCGACATCCGGAAGGGATTCTCTCAGCACCCTTGTGATGCGGCGGGAAAGGGCCACGCGTGCCGCTAAGGCGATCTCGTCCGGCAGCTCGTACCTGCATTCGGCGAGGGTCTGAACCAGGGGCTCGTGTTCTCGATAGAAGTCCTCGAGCTGGGCATCCAAGGTCGCCAACTTCTTGGCCACCAGGCTCTGTACCACCCTGGCACGATCCTCCACGGGCAAATCCTGAAGGCGCAATGGCGATGTACCGAGCACAGCAGCCAGCTCGTCCATCCAATCTTCGGGATCCACGGCGCCCGACCGCACGGGGGCCAGCTTCTGGTGCCATGCCGGCTGCTCTTCGGCCGGCACGGCGAATCCCCGAAGCTCTCCGCCACCTGACAAGAGCTCTGCAAAGTGGACGCGCCGCTGTTCCCACGTGGTCTGGTTTTGGGCACGGATTGTTCCGGCGAGAAGAATCCGCTCGTCCTGTACGAACCTTTCCACGGATTCCGGCTCGAGCCTCCAGCCGTACAGGACTTCTTTCCTGGCGGCACCGTCGAGAATCAAGCGGACAGCAAAACTGTGGACCACTTTGCGGTAGTCCACAGCACTGGGACGGATCAGACGTTCCCACACCGTTCTGCCGTTTCCGATCTCTGCCACATTACTGGGCGCTCTTTCCAGGAGCTGTAGAAACTCTCCCTCCAGGTTTCCCGCTCCGAAGTCCGCGGCCAGATCGAGCGCTCGCGCCGCATAGCGCAGCACTTGCTGGCTCTCGAGGCCGGAGATGTCGGCGAAGAACCAGCCGCAGCTGGTGTACATCAGCATCGCCTGGCGCTGCATCTCGAGGAGCTTCAAGGCCTGCACCTGTTGGTCCCTCGTCTTCGCGCCCGGCGCATATTCGGCGAGGAAGCGCTGTACACTGTCAGGCGACCGATCCAGGACCACCGAAATGTACCCGTCACGCGCTCGCCACGGGTCACCGAAAATCGGTTCTCCGTGCTCTTCGAAGATGCGAGCCAGCTCGTCCCTCAAGAAGTCCAGCGCCTGCCGCAGGGGTCCTCGCCACCGCTGGTGCCAGCCCGGCTTCCCTCCGGTGCTGCATCCGCAGTCCCGGAACCACCTCCCTACGCCATGGGCGCAGCTCCAGGAGCTCCCCAGCCCATCCGGCCCTTCGTCAATTTCCACCTCCCATTCGGGACGGCAGCGCTCCAAATAGGCAGCAGGATTGACCAGCTGTACCCGCATCCTCGGAACCTCCATCTCCAGGAGGTAGGCAAGGGCCATATCGCCGAAGGGCTTGTGATGGCCATAGGTCTCGCCATCGGTGGCAATGAGCACAAGCTGGTCTCTCTTTCCTGTCTCGGAGTAAGCGGCCATGATCGCATTTGCCAGGCGGCCGGCGTTGGTCAGAAGGTCGCCGAAGCTCACCTGCTGCGAGAGGTCCCCATGATAGAACAGCACGTCGATCTCTCTGCCGCCACTCCCCCGCCAGCGATAAGGTCTCCGGGAATCTACCCTCCCGCCTGCCACATCGATCCAGCGCCCCCGCCCATCCAGCTTCCGAATGCGCCGGGCCTGGAAAGGGGAGAGGATGACGTACTTCATCCCGTGCTCGGCAAGGGCCTCCAATACCCTTCGGCTCACGGCGGTCTCCGGGAGCCACATGGCCTCCGGTTCCCTCCCGAAGCGGTGGCGGAAATCCGCCAGTCCCCAGACGATCTGGGTCTGCAGGTCGCGCTCATTGGCCAGAGGCAGAATCATGTGGTTGTAGGCCTGAGCGATGGCGTTGCCGTGTCCGTTGTTCAGCGCGAGGCTCTGCCGGTCGGCCTCCAGAACCCTGTTGTACACCTCCGGCGCCTGCGCTTGGAGCCACTGCGCCAGGGTCGGGCCGAAATTGAAACTGATGCGGCGGTAATTGTTGACGATGTCCAACACTCTCCCCCGGCCGTCCAGGATCCGGGATGCGGAGTTCGGGCGGTAGCACTCCCGCAAGATCCTCTCGTTCCAATCATGATATGGGGCGGCGCTCTCCTCCCGCATGATCTCTCCGGTCCACGGATTCTCCCGGGGTGGCTGGTAGAAATGGGCATGGATGATCAGGAAGCGGGTTCCCTCTTCGGCCATCGATGGTCTCCCGTTACCGCACCAGTCCGAGCGGAGCGATCACTCCCTTCTTCCGCACTTGGGCAGACCACCCGCGTTACGTTGCCTCGCCTCGGGCGCTCGGCGATTCACGCTGGTGACCACAGTATCATCCTAACGCTGGATTCCCAGGGAAGACCCGGGGTGTCCCTCACCCTTCCCCGCGGCTGCGGAATCCTCACTATCGAGCCCCGGCCGAGGCTTGGTGGCCCGCACCGGGACGGGTATCGGCCACGGATGGTGCACCAAGAGGGATCTGACCCTGCGGTGGCGTGTCTGGGCACCCGTCCTCGTCCCGGTAACCGTTCCGAGTCTCGGGCTCGTCGGGACAGGCGTCCTGGCGGTCGGGAATCCCATCGCCATCATTGTCCAGATCGGGACAGCCATCACCGTCCTCGAACCCGTCGAAATCTTCCGACAGGTCCGGGCAGCGATCGTTGGCGTCCGGGACTCCATCGCCGTCGTTATCCCAGTCGGGAATTCCGTCGGCGTCCTGGAATCCGTCGACGTCCTCAGGGGCATTGGGGGCCTGGTCCATTGCGTCGGGAATGCCGTCCGCATCGTTATCCGGATCAGGCCGGCCGTCGGCGTCGTCAAAGCCGTCCAGGTCTTCCGGTTCTCCTGGAGCGAGGTCATAGGGATCGGCAATTCCGTCGCGGTCGCGGTCCCCTGCCCTGCGGAAATAGAGACAGAGCCCGAGCATTGCCTCAACGATCGCGCGGTTGTCGTCCGGGGGGCTACCGCCGATCGTGCTTTCCTCCCCCTTGAGGAGCTCGTGCCAGCGCAGACCCAACCGGAGGCCTGCGCGCTCGTTCAGCAAATACTCCACCCCTAATCCGGCCACCAACGTCACGTTCCAGACCCCGCCTTTGACAGAGCGGCCGGTGGCGAAGGTCCCGCTCTCCCCGCGGATGTCGCGGATGTCCCACCCCGTGAAGCCCAGTCCGCCCATGAGTAGGGGCCGGATCCTTCCGGGCCGGGCCGTGTACGAGAGGACAAGATCTACGGGGATAAGCAGGGTTTTGTAGCCTCCATCAGCGCCTGGTGACTGGCTTCCAACCGCCTTGGCATAGACCCAGCCGTAGGCGGCCGAAAGCCCGAGGTTGGTACGAGGGCTCACCTGGTAGAAAACGCTTAGACCACCCCATTGCTCGACCGTCGACCGGTCGACTTTGCCCAGAACCATTTTCACCGGACCGGCAAAGGGGACGAACTGCACAGTGCCGCTCAGGTCCTGTGCCCTGCCGGAGGCAAAAAGGGCGATCACTACGAGCACTCCGGAAAGGACTCCCCGCACCCCCCGCCCCGTCTTCCGCGGTACGCCTGGCGTAGGACGTCGATGACCCCCTCCGCTTTTCCTATTGCTCACCCCCACGGTAGCGAAATGGACGGCCGTCGGACGTGGCACCTTCGCCTCGATCATACTGCTCCTGCCCCTGGGCAAGCTTGCGCTGGCTTCCTTGCGGCCGCCAGGATGGCCTCCCTTCTGCCCGAGGAAATTCCTCCCGCACAGCTTTGTGAGACGGACAACCCCGATTCAATCGAGCTTCTGGCGGAAGTACTCCACCAAGCGATCCATGTGCACGCGCTCCTGCCGCATCGAGTCGCGCTCCCGGACGGTAACGGTCTGATCCTGGAGAGTCTGCGAGTCGACCGTCACGCAGAAGGGCGTCCCGATCTCGTCCTGCCGTCTGTAGCGACGACCGATGGCGCCGGACTCGTCGTAGAAAACCATCCAGTAGCGACGCAGCTCCTTCTCGATCTTCCGCGCCACCTCGGGCATCCCATCCCGCTTGACCAAGGGGAAAACCCCGATCTTGATGGGGGCGAGCTTCGGGTGGAGGCGCAACAGGACCCGCGTCTCGCCTTCCACTTCCTCCTCGTCGTAGGCATCGGCAAGGACGGTGAGGACGGTGCGGTCGGCCCCCGCCGAGGTCTCGATAATGTACGGGATGTACCTCTCGCGCGTAACATCGTCGAAGTAGCGCTGATCCTTGCCTGAGTACTGCATATGGCGCGAGAGATCGAAGTCGGTTCGATTGTGGATGCCCTCCAGCTCGCGCCAACCGAAGGGGAATTCGTACTGGATGTCGTACGCGGCGGCCGCGTAATGGGCTAGCTCATCCTTTCCGTGCTGGTGGAAGCGGAGTTTGGACGGCCGGATTCCTAAGTCGACATACCACTGCATTCGCCTCTGCCGCCAGTACTCGAACCACTCCTGGTCTGTACCTGGCTTGACGAAGAATTGCATCTCCATCTGCTCGAATTCGCGCGTTCGAAAGATGAAGTTGCGCGGGGTGATCTCGTTCCGGAAGGCTTTGCCAATTTGGGCTATCCCAAAGGGAATCTTGAGTCGCGTCGTGTTCAGCACGTTCAGGAAGTTGACGTAGATCCCCTGGGCTGTCTCCGGCCGCAGATAGACGACACTGGCTTCGTCTTCGACTGGACCCATAAAGGTCTTGAACATGAGATTGAACTGGCGTGCCTCCGTCAGTTCACCTCCGCAGACGGGGCAACGGGTTCCTTCCACCTCGTCCGCACGGAAGCGGCGTTTGCACTGCTTGCAGTCGACCAGAGGGTCGGTGAAGCCCTCGACGTGTCCCGAGGCCTCCCACACTTTCGGGTGCATCAAGATGGCGGCGTCGAGGCCGACGATGTCGTCCCGTTCTCGGACCATGGCCCGCCACCAGGCCTCCTTGACGTTGCGCTTGAGCTCAACGCCCAGAGGCCCGTAGTCGTAGCAGCTGTCCAATCCGCCGTAGATCTCGCTCGACTGGAAGATGAAGCCGCGCCGGCGGCACAGAGACACGATCTTGTCCATCAGGTTACTCTGCCTGTCGCCCATCTAATCTTGCTCCTCCTTTCCATCTCCCACGGATCCATCCCGCTTCTGGGCCGGAGCCTGCGTGAATTTCTCTCGATAGCGCAGGGTGCTCAGTTGCTCGGCCCCCTCCATATGGTAAGAAAGGTACATCCCCAGCCAGCGGTCCAGCTCTTCTCCTACCGTCCGGTGGAGCGGAACGGCGGCTTTGGACGGCGGGACTGCCAAGAGCCAGCGCGCCCACTCCACCGTCCGGCCGAGAACCGTGAGGGCCATCGCACTGCGCGCCCGACAGTTCGAGCACACGTAGCCGCCCCGATCGATCTCGAAGACCGCCGTCTCCCCCACCGTCCCCGCCCCGCACGCCGAACACGACTCCAGGTTCGGCCGAAATCCCGCCACCTCCAGGAAGTGCAGGAGAAAGCTGCGCCCTATGCTCCGAAAACCTCGATCGGCGCGCTCCAGCCCTCGCAAGAGATCAAGGAGCAAGCGATAGATTCGAGGGCTCGCCTCGCCCGCCGTACCGAACTGGAGGAGGATCTCGAAAGCCTGCTCGGCAATGGCCAGACGCGAAATGTCCGTCTGTACCCGCGGGAATCTCTCCAGGATCTCGGCGTGACTCAGATAGTTCAGCTCGCGCCGTTCCCGGGAGTAGTAGACCACCGCAATCCGATTCCCGGTGTCCAGCGAACCGGCAAACTTGCTTTTCGGCAAACGGGCCCCCTTCGCAAGGAACGCAAGCCGCCCCAGGCTCTCGGTGTACAGATACACGAGCTTGCTCGTCTCTCCCTGGGGGCGCACTCGGAGGACGATGCCTTCGCCTTTCTCGATCGCCAATGAGGCACCACTTCCCTTCGGCCTCGATCTTCCTCCAACCGAGAGAAAACCCCTGGTCCCGTTGAACTCCGGGCGATGGGTCTCTCCGCCGGATCAGACGGGTCCGTGGGCTTTCCCTGCCTCAACCTCGCAGGCCCAGTCCACCGAGGACCCGCTTAGCTCGCCCGCTTCTTCTGACCGCAACAACTGCTGAACGTCCCTCGAGAGCTGGAGCCACTCCGAAGGGGACAGATCCTCTGGGCGGCTGCTGAGGTCCCAACCTTTGGCCGTCAACCGGGCGAGGCGGTCCGAACCGAGCCAAAGAAGTCCGTTTCGTAGCATCTTACGCCTTTGGCCAAAGGCAGAGCGCACCAGCCTCCGAAACAGACCTTCCTCCACCCCAAGAGCGCTCTCCGGCCGGAATTGAGACCAGCGAACCACGGCCGAGGAGACGGACGGTTGGGGTCGAAACGCGCGCGGCGGGATCCCGAACAGGACCTGCGGGTCCGACAGCACCTGGCAGAGCACGGAGAGCACTCCGTAGCTCTTGGTCCCCCTCTCAGCCACCACGCGCTGGGCCACCTCCTGCTGGATCGTCAGGACAGCGTCGTACAACACCTGACGGTGCTGGGGCTCCAGAAGGCGCAGGATGATTGCGCTGGTGAGGGAATACGGAATATTTCCCACCACCCGCAATCGCCGTTCCGGCCCTGCCCACTCGGTCAAATCCTGCCGCAGAAAGTCACCGCAAATCACCCGGACGTTCGGCAGGTTGCGAAACTTCTCGGCCAGGTCTGTGGCGAGCCGGTAGTCCAACTCCACGGCGATCAGCTGGGCACACCGTGGAGCGAGCCATTCCGTGAGGGCACCCTTTCCAGCTCCCACCTCCACGACCACGTCGCGCGCAGCGTCCAACTGCAAGTGCTCCACGATTCTCGCTGCCACGACGGGGTCGATCAGGAAGTGCTGTCCCAACCGTTGTCGCGCTGATCTGCCCACCTGCCTCCTTAGAGCTATGGGCCTCGACCTGCGATACCGTTAACCCGTACCAAGCGTTTCCGCCGCCAAGCTTTCCGGAAGGCCGAACAGGGCAATGGCATTGGCCGTTGTTCGGCTCAGAACCTCAGCGGGGCTCAATCCTTTTACCTCCGCAATCTTGCGGACCGTGAAATGAAGGTACGCGGGCTCATTTCTCTTGCCGCGGTGCGGCTCGGGAGCAAGAAACGGACTGTCGGTCTCGAGAAGCAACCTCTCGTCCGGGACCGCGCGCAGCACGTCCACAAGACGGGAATTCTTGAACGTGAGGTTCCCGCAGAAAGAGATGTAGAAGCCGAGGTCCAGCACCTGTTCCGCCACCCGCTGGTCCCCGGAGAAGCAGTGGAAGACGCCTCGCAAGGAGCCTTCGGCTGCCTCCCGTCTGACCATTTCCAGGGTCTCCTCGTGGGCCGCTCGCGAATGGATGATCACGGGCAGGCCCGTCTGGCGAGCGAGACCGAGAAGGCGGGCGAACACGTCTCTCTGCTTTTCCCTCGGGGAAAGATCGCGGTAGAAATCGAGCCCGATCTCCCCGATTGCGATCACCTTCGAATGCGCGGCAAGCTCCGCGATTTGCTCGATCTCCTCAAGCCTGGCTTCACCCGCATCGTGTGGGTGGATCCCGACGGCGGCCCACACCTCCGGATGCTTCTCTGCCAGGGCGACGCTGGCCTGGCTCGATTTCGCATCGGTTCCGACATTCACGATCGCGCCGATTCCGCACTCGCGGGCCCTTTGGAGCACCTCTTCCCGGTCCGCGTCAAAGTCCCCGAAATCCAGATGCGCGTGGGTGTCTACGGCCAACGTACGCGTGCGATCGGGACCCATTACTTCACCTTCGAGCCTGCGGCGATATCGCGATCCAGGGTGACGAGCGAAAGCTTGCCCTGGGCATCTTCCGCGGCGAGAAGCATTCCCCGCGACTCGAGCCCGCGCAGTTTCCGTGGGGCCAGGTTGGCCACCACAACCACAAGCCGACCGACCAGATCCTCGGGTCGATAGTGCTCGGCGATCCCGGCCACAATTTGCCTCTCCTCGCTTCCCAGATCGACGACAAGGCGCAACAACTTGTCCGTGTTCGGCACCCGCTCTGCCTGCTTTACCCGGGCTACCCTCAGGTCCATCCGGGCGAACTCGTCGTAGGTTATCTCCTTGCCAGCCGGTAAGTCGATCTGCACGATTGTCTTCTCCCTGCTTTCCTCTTCCAATGCCGCTGCCGCCTGCTCGAGTTTGTCGATCTCAGGTTCGATCTCCTCGTCCGCGATCTTGGCGAAGAGAATCTCAACTTTACCCAGGGTTCTGTTCCCCGGCACAGGGACCTCGCCAGCCTCATCCCACACCTGGGCGGCCAATGGGACTTCCTCCTGCAGCATCCCCCACATCTTTTCGGCCGAAAAGGGCAGGAAGGGGTAGCCCGTAACGGCCAAGGTGCGTACTGCCTGGGCGCAGATGCTCAGCGTGGTCGCGCACCGGGCTCGATCTTCTCGTGCCGTTCGCCAGGGTTCCTGGCTGTCGAAGTAGCGGTTGCACTCGCGCGCAACGTCCATGTATTCCCGGATGGCACGCCGCACCTCGAATCGCTCCAGACAGCTCCCGATCCTCCGCGGCGCCTCTCGCAGCGTCTCGAGCATCTGGCGGTCGGCGTCGTTGAGTTCCCCCCTGGGGGGAACCTTACCCTCGAAAAACCGCTGCACAAAGGTCAACGAACGGTGGACGAAGTTGCCCAGAATATCGGCCAGTTCGTTATTGTTCCTGGCCTGGAAGTCCTTCCAGGAGAAATCGCTGTCCTTTGTTTCGGGGGCGTTCACCGCTAGACAATAGCGCAGGGGATCGGGCGGGAAACGATCGAGGTACTCCCCGAGCCACACCGCGTAGTTGCGGCTGGTCGAGAGCTTCCGTCCCTCCAGGTTCAAGAATTCGTTGGCGGGAATCTCTGAGGGCAGCACGTAGCCGCCCACGCCCATTAGGATAGCTGGCCATACAATCGCGTGGAACACGATGTTGTCTTTGCCGATGAAGTGGACGAGCTCCGTGTCCTCTCGCTGCCAGTACTCCCGCCACAGCTCCGGTTCGCCCCGCTTTAGGGCCCATTCCTTCGTGGAGGAGATGTAGCCAATGGGCGCGTCGAACCACACGTAGAGGACCTTGTCCTCGTAGCCGGGAACCGGCACTCGGACCCCCCAAGAGAGGTCGCGGGTCACGGCTCGGTCCTGAAGCCCTTCGTTCAGCCAGCCGTAGCAGAAGTTGCGGACGTTGTCTTTCCAGGTTGTCTTGGTGTCCAGCCAGCGGCGCAGTTGCTCCTGAAACCGGCCGAGGGGCAAGAAGAAGTGGCGTGTCTCCGCCACCACAGGACGGGTACCACACAGCTTGCAACGCGGCTCGACCAGCTCGAGCGGGTCGATCCATTTTCCGCAGTTTTCGCACTGGTCTCCCCGGGCTCCGGGGGCGTGGCAGTGGGGACACTCTCCCTCCACGTAGCGATCGGCCAGGAAACGACGGCAGCGGGGACAATACAGCTGCTTCACCGTGCGCTCCACAAGGAGGCCCTTGCGATACAGGGCGAGGAAAAACTCCTGCGAAGTCTGGTGGTGCAGGGGCAGGGTCGTGCGGCTGTAGTTGTCAAAGCTGATGCCGAAACGCTGGAAGTCGCGCTCGTTCATAGCGTGGTAGCGATCCACAATCACCTGCGGGCTTACCCCTTCCTTCTCCGCCATGATGGTGATGGGCACACCGTGCTCATCGCTCCCGCAGATGAAGACCACATCCTGACGACGCAATCGCTGGTAGCGGACGTAGATGTCCGCCGGAAGGTAGGCCCCGGCCATGTGGCCCAGATGCAGGGGACCATTTGCGTAGGGAAGAGCGCTCGTCACGAGAATTCTTCTAGCCAACTCCCAACCTCGTCAACACGGTGTGATCCAACCTTTTCCGACTCGCTCACCCAGGATCCTACTTTCCGGAGACGATCTCGCAGTTACGCAGATCTTCCTCCCGCAGGATCTCCTCCTCGCCATCCTCGTGGCGCACATGGGCCTGCCGGCGAAAGACATCGATCTTCTCGATCACCCCTACTCCCCTCGGCGTGCGAATGCGCGTCTTGAGTTTCGGGAAATGCGCCAGCACCTCGCGATAGAATTGGCGCTCGTACATCAGGCAGCACAGCAGCCTCCCACAGAGGCCGGAGAGCTTCTGCGGGTTGAGGGGGAGCATCTGGTCCTTGGCCGTTTGAGTCGTGATGGGCTCAAACTCCTTCAACCAGGTGGTGCAGCACAGCTTGCGACCGCACATCCCGTAGCCGCCGAAGCGACGGGCCTCGTCCCGCACCCCTATCTGCCGGAGCTCGATGCGCGTCTTGAAATGGGAGGCCAGGTCCCGCACCAGAGCCCGAAAATCCACCCGCTGCTCGGCCGTGAAGTAGAAGGTGATCTTGGTGCGGTCGAACTGATACTCCGCATCCACCAATTTCATCGGAAGGCCGTGGGCACGCACCTTCTCGAGGCAGATGCGCAGCGCCTCCGCCTCCAGTTGGCGGTTCTCGAAATAGCGGCGCATGTCTTCCGCACTGGGCTTGCGGAGGATCCGTCGCAGCCCTTCTTTGTGACCCTTGCGCGCGAGGAGGGGGCCCGTCTGGTTGACCTGGCCCAGATCCTCCCCCTTTTCCGCTTCAACAATGGCGTAGTCCCCTACCTGAAATGGAAACTGTAACGGATTCAGAAAGAGCTCCTTGCGTTCCCCTTTGAAAACGATTTCGACCAGATCGGACATCCAGGTTCACCTCCGAATCGATTGACGGAAGCGGCCCATCAGGACCAGGAGGACAAGGCGCAGAGCCACGTTCCTCCGCACCTGGTAGGCTGCCGCGTCCAGTGCGTTGAAGAGCGCCTCGTAGTCAATCAACGAAAGGTTCTTGTTGAAGCGCTCGATTACCTCGAGGTCGTCGCGGTTGGCCACCAGATCCATCGCCTTTTCTCCGAGCTCCCCGCTCAGGAACGCGTCCCGGAGCCAGAGCTGAAGCACATTGAGAAGGGCCAACAGTCGATGGCGGGTTTCTCGATCGCTGCGGGGCGCCATCTCCAGGGCGAATTTCACCTGCTCAGGGAGGCCGCGGAGGGAAGTGCGCAGCAGCTCCACGCCGCGCTCCCGCAACAGCCAGGCGTCCTCCTCGATCCAGGCCAGAGCATCCGCATAGCTACCCGCAGCCAACGTGGCAAGCAGGCGGGCACGTTCCATCTCCAGTCCGTGACGTTCCACCAACGCTTGTTGCAGCTCTTCCTGGGGTACCGGTGCGAGTCGGAGCAAGTGGCAGCGGGAGACGATCGTCGGCGGGAGGAGCGACGGATCAGGAGTCGTCAGGATGAACACCATTCCTTCCGGCGGTTCCTCCAGGAGCTTTAGGAGGCTGTTGGCTGCCTCGGCCGTCATTCGTTCGGCAAGAGGGATCAGGACCACCCGCCGTTGCCCCGGCGCGGCTGCCAAGGAAGCGAAACGCTGAACCTCGCGAATTCGCTCGATGGAGATCGTAGGGTGTACCAGCACATGCTCAACCCGGTACGGGTCCGCGGCCAAGCGGTCCAGTAATGCCCGCTCGGCCTCAGGCTCCTGCTCCTTCGGAGACGGCAGCACTACCAGCAGGTCGGGGTGCTCGAGCTGTTCCACCTGCCGGCAGGAAGGACAATCCTCGCACGCCTCCACCACACCCTGGCGGGCGTTGGGACAGAGCAGGCAGCGAGCGAACTCCCGCGCCATGGCGAATTTGCCCACGCCCGAGGGTCCAAAGAACAGGAAGGCGTGCCCGATCCGGCCGGAACGGAGGGCTCGTCCGAGTAATACCGCCACCTTAGCTTGACCAACGATGGACTCCATTCCCATCGCCGCGGACCGTCGTTCGTGCCAGAGGCCTTAGTGCCG
>JAPDPT010000038.1 GCA_034506315.1 candidate division KSB1 bacterium
GCTCGCCGGCCCACTTCCGAGCCCGCACGGAATCGCCGCAGGCCAACGCCACCTGGGCAGCCCGTAAGAGCGCGAAGAGGCGGAGCGAGGGCGGACAATCCTCACTCCTCGCCAGCGACAAGTACTGAGCGGTGTCGCCCGGCCCGCCGGTCACTGCCTCGGGGAACAGGATCGATCTACCCGGCCTGACGCACTCGATGTCCTGACGAAGCAGCCGGCCGCCCCATTTCCACTGCGGCTCCCGTTCAGCAAGCTTCTCGAGGCGGGCAAGATCCTGCCTCGCCTCCGTTGGCTCACCCATCAGGTGGAACACATTGGCCCGATGGAACAGGGCTTCGGCCACGCGGGCCGTGTCCTCGGGGAAGTATTCCAGGACTCTCGTCAGCGCTTCCGCGCGGAGCTCCAGCTCCCGCCGCGGTGGGACTCGTGGGTCCTCCACATCGAATGGAGTAGGGGCTCGAGCGTTCCGATTCGCCCAGTCAAGTTGCTCGCCGGCCGTGTGGAAAACGGGCACCCGACCGCGAAACGGCACGCCAAGAATCTCTCCCTCCTGGGTATGGTAGACCAGGCTCCCGTGCCTCCACGCCACGTCCCCCAGCGGTTCGGAATGAAACGTCAATCTGTAGGGACACGGCGGAAGAGAGTCCAGGGCGGAAGGACTGCCTTTCCCGCGCAGGGAGACCCTCTCGGGAAGGGGTAGCAGAAACACATCGCTGCCGGCCGAATCTGCCGATCCCTGCTTGCCCAATAGACAGGCCAGATAGCGCTGCCCGGGGTCAAAGTCAAAGGCAAGGACGGGTCGATTATCTGGTGTCGAGAGGGTATCCGGTGTACCTGCCAGGGTGTCCCGCCTCGCGTCGTAAGGGCAGAGGATTACGGATGGGCGTCCGCGAGCTTTGCCGATCCAGGCCAACCATCGGCCGTCTGGTGACCAGCGGGGATTCCAGACCGGGCCGCGCACCAACCGCCGCACGTGCAGATTGCCCAGGTAGAGGAGCCATATTTCCACCTGGCCCGCCCTGTCGGAAATGAAAGCCAGCTTCCCGCCCTTGGGATGCGGATCCGGATCCCCATCCAGACCGAAGCGCGGCGTGAGCCGACGGGGTTGCCCCACGGTCCAGCAAGTCCACCCCCTTCGCTTCACCTCTACGAGAAACAGATCGCCCTCCGGATCATCCCGTGTGGACACGAAGAGGAGCCCGTGGCCGTCGTGCGTCCAGCGGGGCCGCCGGTCGATGGCCGGGTGATCCGTAATTGGAAAGGGCACACCCCCGTCTATTCGCCTGGCCCAGAGGTCCCAGTTATCCGTACGGCGCGAGGCGAACGCCACCCACCGCCCATCTGGCGAGACGGCGGGCTCGGCGTCCCGCTCTGGGTGCGTGGTTAGGCGCAGAGCCTGGCCCGCCTGCTCAGTGCTTGCCTCGCAGACACGGGCTCCCGTCCACGCCACCAGGAGGACAAGCGCGGCCGAAACAAGCCTCATTCTTTCCGCACCCAGGTGCCGTCCTCCCTTTCCACCCAGGTTCCTGGAGGCGACTGCCGCTGGTACATTTTCGCCAGGGAGCGATCAATTGAGGCGCGGGGAGCCAGGCTCAGCCGGACGTTGCTCGTCGCGATCCAGCCAGCAATGACGTCCCGGTCCGCATTCTCGGCCTCGACTACCCTCTGCGCTGCTTCCACCGTCCATCCCGCGGGGAGTCTGGAGGCGTCCCGAAGAATCACTCGACCGTGGGCATCCTCGCCGACGGCTCCGCTCCTCTTCAGATTCCGCAGATCCTCCGCGCGCCCTCTCTGCCGCTCGTACGCTGCCCTAACCTCAGGAGACGGCGGATTCGTCGCCACGGTGCCCCCGGCCGCGCGCGAGGAAATCACCGGATACGAGGATCCCAGCTGTTCGTAGGAACCCACCACCTGCTCGTCGAGGGAACTTCCGCCTCCTCCAACCTGAACCTCGGGCATCTTGACCGCACAGGAAAGCAGCATCCCGGCAAGCAGGATACCCGCTGCCCGCACAAACTGCCGATTTCTCATCGCCCACCTCCCGGCTTAGCCGCCAAGGCCCAACTCCATGACAGACCGCCCTTACCTGCCCGGCAGCGAGCTGTCGTACGGCAAAACCGGACTCTTTCGGAAAGCCAGCAATCCCTCAATGGGAACTCGGGTCGTCGTGATCCGCCCTCCCCGGAGGCGAAGCGGTGCGAACCAGGGCTGCTTGAGGTCAATCTGAGGATAGAGGTAGCCATTGTGCAGCTCGAAACGCATCCGCGTGGGGCGGAAGCCAAGCCTCAGCAGCCGGCGCACGCTCTGGATGCCTCGGTGAGTGCCGAGAGGATCCAGAGAGCGAAGGATGTCGTCGGCCACATCGCTGCCGATCCGCGAGAAATCGACCCAGCCATCGTAGCTCGAAAGATCGGACGGGCGAAGGCCTTTCCCCCTGAGCTGGATCGAGCCTGAAAGGAGAGAAGAGCGGTCCGCCTTTTCCCGCAACAGAGCGGCGGAGCTCAGCCTGGACAGCTGCACCTCGGTCTCGAGAGTACCGGTCCAGCCCGTGGCGTTCCTCAGGTCGTAAAGGAAACGGCCGCCGATCGAGCCATCGAACCCAAAGACGCGGAAGAAGGGTACGAGCACCACTCCGCCTCCGCAGTACACGGCCGCTCGAAGTCTCTCCAAACGGTATTTCCCGATCCGCAGCGCGGTGGTCCAGACGGTGTCCAGCCTCGCCTCGGGAGCCCGCCGCCAGCGGTAGTCGTCCCAAAGGGCTACGTGGCGTCCCGCCTCCTCGCCCTGAGGGAGAAAGACGGGTTCCCTACCCGAGCGGTCCACAAGGTAGTCGAAGCGCACAGAGCCCTGCAGAGAGTCCACGTAAATGCCGTTTCCGAGTTCAAGGCTGGCAAGCCTCGGTGAGGCCAGCCCATAGAAGCGAAGGGAGTCGCCTGCGAAGTCGACACCACCCCCAAACTCCACGCAGCCCTTCAGGGCCATCCTCTCGGTGATGGGTGCAAAGTCAGGCGGACGAGCCACTCCCTTGTATCGGAGGGTCCCGCACAATCGACTCTGGCCGGACACTTTTACTTCCCCGCCGCCCTCTGCTACGAGGGCAAGAGCGGCGTTCAGAGCGCGAAACGTGTCCAAGTAAACCTGCCGGGTCCGAGGGTTGAAACGGAGAACGACATCGGTCTGAGTGCCTCGAATGGGCCTGCCAAGGCTCTCGAGCCATAAGCTATCTACCCGTCCCCGCCCGTGCAGTCGGACACAGCACCCCTCCCCCGTGAAGTCGCCCGTCAACTGGATCTGTCCGCTCGCGAAGCCCACATCCCTGCGACGGAACAAGCCCTTCGTGATGTCCAGATGTCCCCTGAGCCATGGTTTCCCTTTGGCAGGCCCCGCCTCGGCCTCGATCCGGATCTGCCCTGCGACATCTGCTTCGCGCGCCGTGCCCGAGAGAAGGGGTTTCAGCCAGGCGTAGATAGGTCCGAGGTTAACACCCAACGTGTCGATTCGCAGAACGTAGCCGCGCTTCGACCACCGAAATCCTCCTCGAGCTGCCAGATCTCTGCCCATCTTCAGTTCCCAGGCGGGCAGGAGGAGCTCGGCCCGCTCGGGGTCGAAAGAGCCCATCCCGCGCAGCTGGCCTCTTTGGGGGCTCAACACAACGGGCTCAACGGGGTGCGGAATCAACAGGGAATCAACTGACCAGTCTCCGCGGACGTGAATCGACCGATCCCCCGGGAGAAGAGCCGAGGCCATCAGGTCCACCCTTCCAGAAGCTGGGAGGTCGAAAAGGGTTTGCGGGCGCAAGCGCCTGATTTCTGCCCTGGCGGTGCCGCGAAGACTGGAACGAACGTTGGGGGTGGACCAGTCCGACTGCAGATAGGCAAAGCCGCCGAACCCCTCCCGGACCTCAAAGTGAACGTGAGCCTGATATGGCCAGCGGACCGAATCCAGGGAACATCCGACGTCCAGTGTAACCTGGCGCAGCTCTTGTGCCCTCCCGTTTACCCGGAGGGAACAGGACTCCACCCCCCCTGTCAGGCTCAGTTCACCGCCCAACCACCTTCCACCGCGCAGCACGACGTTGGACTGACAGCCGAGCGAAACCGAGGTGAGGCGGAGAGGCGGCTCTGTGAGGCGCAGCTTGGGGGCGGAAATCTCCAGGACGGCCATCGCCACCAGATCTTGGCCCAGTCCACGCACGTCAATCGGATCGAGAGAAACGCGGAGATTCTTGAGATCGGACAGCTCCAGCCTCGGACGAAAGGCGGACAGCCAGGATAATCCAACCTTCGCCAACTCGTCCACCCTGCAGTCGACGGAGTGAGCGCGAAGGTGCCAAGCTCCCTCCCCTGCCGAAAGCTCGCCACGAAGCGAGAGAGCCCTAAGCAGCGTGAACTCCAGGAGCTCCAGGGCGAGCCGCTCGGCTGTATCCGCTCTCGCGGCCCGGCCAGTTATCCGCACCCTGAGTGCCTCTTCGATGATCTGGGCGGGCCCAGCCTTTGGCCCTATCGGCCCGTGCAGTTCGACCCGCGGGATCTCCGCCCGCAGATCCAGTTCCGCTCCTACCGAGTCCAGCTTGGCGAGAAATTCCACGTCCAGTGAGGCGGCTCCCAGGCAGACCCCGATGGGTTTTTCCACTTCCAGAGAGCCCTGCCTGCACGCCAGGCCCGCTCGCGCGCGCAGGCCACCGAACGCAAGCGGGCCTCTTGGAGCCCGCAGCCCCTCCAGCCTTGCGTCCCAGCCCGCCGTGCGGACCCGGAAAGCAAGCCCGTCATCGCCAACGGCGACCCATTCGAGGGCCGCTCCCTCAAGGCGAACACCGACCAATTCGATTTCCAGCGGCAGAGACCGGGCAGCAGGCACAGGCACCACGGGTTGCGGGCCTGGACTCGGCTCTTGGGGGCCGGCCGCAACGCGCCTGCTTGCGACCAGAGCAAAGGGGTGAACGATCTGGATCGAATGGATGAGCATCCGTCGCTGGAGAAGCGACCACGGGTTGTAGCGCAGGACCAGTCTCTCAATGAAGATAGAGTCCAAAGAGGAACGCTGCAGAGGATGCTCCCCCTTTCTGGGGCCGATGCGGAGGGAATCGAATTGGAAACCTCGTAGGAGGTGAAACGAAGCGTGGCCGAGGTCTACGGTTCGACTGAGGCGAGCGCTGAGCTCCTGAGCCAGCTCGCTGGCGATCCGCTCCGGGGGCCACCGCATCCTCACATACAAGACCGCGGCCAGTGCCGTTGCGCCCCCTGCGAAGGCCAGCGCCAGGACAATCCAGAGGGGTCTATTCCGACGTCCGCGAAAACTCATGGCCGGGCATCCGCACACGGACCTCTGGACACCGTGGCCTGCGCACCGCCGCGTCGTTCGCCGCAGCGACCGCCGGCGACCAAGTTCAAGCAGGGGCCCTTTCTTCCAGGACCAGGTCTCCCTGTACCTTGAAATCTGAGGGTAGTTTCTCCCTCAGCTCGTGGCTGTTCAGGGCGAAAAGCGGGCTAATCTCGATGCGCACCGCCGGCTCCCCTGAGGCATCTCGGGGCACCGCTATGCCTGCTTCCTCCAGCCAGCGTGCAAAAAGGCGGATCATGTCGCGGCGTGCCGTCTCGGGACTGTCCAACCCCTCCGCATTCTTCACCGGGCTGTATTCCTCCGATCGAGAAGCTTCCAAGAACACGGCCCGCTCGGCGAACGGCAACGCATCGAACACGAACATCTCGAACTTATAGGCGTTGGGCTCTCGAGGAGCCACTCTCCTCCCCTCGCGGTCCAGGTGCGGGACTTTCTTGTGAGCGATGTGCAGCGGGAATTTGCCAGCCTGAGAAACCACGCGGCGCACAAAGGACACGTTGTAGCAATGCTCCGCGATGCTCCCCGCCCAGTACCGGAGCTCGCCATCGGGCGTTCGAGCTTCCATTTCCTCTCGTGTGAGGTCGCTGTATTCGATGACCGCAAATCGGCCATCGCGCCTGCCCACCACGCCCAGCTTTTCATAGGGATCGCGCTTGCGAATCACCTTGAGGCTCATCTCGGCATTTTCCAGAAGATGGAATCCAAGGAACACGGGGTCACAAAGCCGGATGAGCGGATTATCCACCTGGAAGTGATAGAGGACCTCCACGCCTCTGGCCTCGAGCTGGTCCAGCACGCCACTCCGCACAAGGGCAAAGAGGACCCCTCCGTGCCCGTTCGGGCTCTCGAAAACTCGCCACTTCTCCTCGAGCAACAGCTTCCCGTCCGGGTCGAGAGCCGGAATGGTATCCTGGATGAAGAACAGCACCTGATCGCTGGGGAGGCCAAAGTACTGTTTCTCGGCAAAGAAGGTACGAGTGGGCAGATCCGTGGCGGGGCTCGTCATGATCGCCCAGGGCACCGGGCGCCCATACTTGCGGCTTATCGCCCGTATCTTTTCGGCGTGGTACTGAAATAGCGAGCGTTCGGTAACCGGACCAATCGGAAACGTTCCCTTCGGCTGACCGTACCCGAGCCTTGTCGCCTGCCCTCCGGCAACGAGGACGGCAGCGACTTTGCCTTGCCGAAGGGCCTCCTCGCCCGTCGCCCGTGCCTGCTCTCGCTTCTTCCAGTCTTCGTCAGAAGTGGGAAGGGCGATGATGTCGACGGGCTCAAGCTCCCCAGCTCGGCTTTCACCCTGTAAATGTCGCCGGAGGAGATCTTGCAGCTGGCTCACCAGCCCGAGGTCAATGCGGGAAAGTTGCTGCACCAGCTCTTTCCGCTGGGCGGCTGTGAGTTCGTCCCAGAAACGAAAAACGTGGCTTTGGCCTGCCCGCTCGTACGCTCGCCGCAGTTCCGCAATTCTGGCCTGGTCCATCATACACCGCTCCCCTTCCCTGACTCCGGGCGCTGCCCCAGAACCTAACCAAGCGAGGTACAAGATCACGGATTGACGGGAGTCCCCTCCTTCTGCAGCCGCGTTGACCGCTTCCTTTTCTTGGCGGCGCCTGTCTTTGCGAAGGCGATCCGGAGCACCTGATCGAGATTCTCCACGAAGTGGAACTCCAGTTCGTCGAGGACCCCCTTGGGGATTTCCTCCAGGTCTTTCCGATTACGCTCGGGCAGGATCACGGTCCGGATTCCCGCCCGATGGGCGGCCAGTACCTTTTCTTTGATGCCCCCAACCGGCAACACCTTGCCCCGCAAGGTAATCTCCCCGGTCATCGCCAGGTCGTGGCGCACAGGTTTGCCCGTGAGAAGCGAAACGAGGGCGGTGACGATCGTGACGCCCGCCGATGGACCGTCTTTGGGTATCGCTCCGGCAGGGACGTGAATGTGGATGTCGCTTTTTTCCATGAAGTTCTCTTCAATTCCCAGCTTCTGTGCCCGCGAGCGCACCCAGGATAGTGCGGCCTGGGCCGACTCCCGCATCACTTCGCCCAGCTGTCCCGTAAGGATGAGCTGCTTGGAGCCCGGCATCCGGGTGCACTCGACGAACAGAATGTCACCCCCGGAGGGAGTCCAGGCGAGCCCCGTCGCCACCCCTGGCTCCGAGGTTCGCTCAGCCACCTCAGAAAAGTACTTGGGCGGGCCCAGGTACTCAGGTACCTTGGCCGCGGTGATGACCTCCCGCACAGGCCCTTCCAGCGCTACCTTCTTAGCGACCTTGCGGCAGATGTTGGCGATCTCTCGCTCCAGGTTCCTCAGACCCGCCTCCCGGGTGTACTCGCGGATGATCCGGCGCACCGCCCTTTTTTCGAAACGCAGGTTATCCCTGCGCAGACCGTGCTCCTTGAGCTGGCGCGGGATCAGGTACTTGAAGGCGATCATCAGCTTTTCCTCTTCGGTATACCCAGGAAGCTCCAGCACCTCCATCCGGTCCCGTAACGGCGGCGGAACGGTGTCCAGAACGTTCGCCGTGCAGATGAACATGACCCGCGAGAGATCGAACTTGACGTCCAGGTAATGATCGACGAAGCTATTGTTCTGCTCGGGATCCAGCACCTCCAGGAGTGCACTGGAGGGATCCCCACGAAAGTCGGCGCCCAGCTTGTCCACCTCATCCAGCATGAAGACAGGGTTGTTGCTGCCGGCGGTGCGCAGGCCCCGGATGATCCTTCCGGGGAGGGCGCCAACGTAGGTCCGACGATGACCGCGGATCTCCGCCTCGTCGCGCACGCCACCGAGGGAGATACGGACGAACTTCCGGCCCAGGGCCCGCGCGATGGACCGGCCGAGTGAGGTCTTCCCCACACCCGGCGGCCCTACGAAGCAGAGGATGGGGCCCTTCTGGTCCTGCTTGAGTTTCCGAACCGCCAGGAACTCCAGGATGCGCTCCTTCACTCGTTTCAGATCATAATGGTCCTCGTCGAGGATGCGCTGGGCGCGCTCGATATCGAGGTTATCCTCGGTCGAAACGGACCAGGGCAGGGAGACCAGCCAGTCCAGGTAGGTGCGCGCTACCGTGTATTCGGCAGCACCAGGGGGCATTTTGGCCAGGCGATCGAGCTCCCGCAAAGCCTCCTTCTCGGCCTCCTCAGGCATGCGCGCCTGCTCGATCTTCTCCCGCAGCTCGCGGATCTCCGCGGTGCGTTCATCCTCCATCCCCAGCTCTTTCTGAATGGCCTTGAGCTGCTCGCGGAGGAAATACTCCCTCTGGCTCTTGCTCAGTTCGGATTGTACCTGGTCCTGGATTTTCGAGCTCATTTCCAGGACCTCGATGATGCGGCTGAGGTGGACCACAAGGCGCTCGAGCCGCAGCTTCACATTGAGTTCTTCCAGAAGGGCCTGCTTCTCCTCCGTGGGCAGGGTGATGTTGCTGGCCACGAGATCCGCCAGGCGACTCGGATCGGGAGTATTCATGGCCGCCACCGCCAGCTCGTCCGGCAGATGCGGCGACATGTTCACCACCCTCTGGAAGAGGGAGCTCACGGTATTGGCCAGAGCCTCGAGCTCCGTACTGGGCTCCACGATATCCTCAAGCGGGCGAATCAGGGCGCGGAAGTACGGGTCCGTCTGGGTAATCTTCACCAGCTGGATTCGGCGCAGCCCCTGCACCAGCACGCGCAGGCTGCCGTCTGGAAACTTGAGCATCTTGAGGATGCTGGCAACCGTACCATAGCGATAGATCTGCTCAGGGCTGGGGTCCTCGATCTCCGCCTTGCGCTGGGCCACCAGCCCCAGGATTCGGTTGCCCACTACGACATCCTGGATAAGCTGGACGCTCTTCGGACGCGCCACGACCAAGGGCGTTACCATATACGGGTAGATCACCGTGTCCCGGAGGGGCAGGATAGGCACTTCCGTCGGGATCTCTCGGCCCCGCACTTCCTCGTCCGAAGCATACTGTTCAAGGTCCTCGTCGCGCATACCCGATCACCTGTGGTTACTCCGTCTCCAGCTCCACCTCAAAAGGCCCCTTCTTCTCCGGGTTTTCCTTCGCGACGTGGATTTCCAGCATCCCGTTCCGGTAAACAGCCCGAATGGGGTTGTTCCTGACTTCGTCCGGGAGGACGAAGATCTTTTCAAAGGGGCCGTAGGAAATTTCCATCTGCTGATAGGTCACGGGCGTGCACGGATGGGATTCCGGCCGGTAGCCCCGGACGATCAGGCGATCTCCCTGAAGCGTAACGTGCAGGCGATTCTTGTCCAGGCCGGCCGCTTCCATCCGGATGACCACCTCCTCATCCGTTTCGAAGATGTCGGTGTTCGGGTTCCACATGGTTCCGGTGACGATCATCGAGTAGCCACGCGCCAGGAGGATATCGGCTGAGTACCCTCCGCGCGGTGAGGCAAGCTCGATGATGACCCGCTTGGCTCGGGAAGCCATGCTCGCCTCCGTCGGCCCGACGTTGATGGCCGCCTCGTTTGTTGTACCTCCGACTGCCGGGACAGGTTCGGAGAACCCCTCCCCGGCTCAGCCTACCACCAGCAGTGCGCAAAAGGCATCCAGCGTCTCGAATTGCTCCACCTGCCAGATCGCGTCGGTGATTCGCTTACGACGGTTCTCAGAAAGGATGCCCTCCGTCAGGGCCGCAAACTTCTGCATCAGCTCCTCGTCCGTCATCGGCTCCCGAGGATCTCCCTTCGGATAGTCCACCCGCTCGGCCACGGTACCGCGGGCGGTGCGGATGATGACCTCCGCCGGCTTCTTCTGGGGAAATTCAGCCTCCAGCTCAGGAGCCGCCACAACTCGGATCTTGGGCATCAACTGCAGAAGGCGCGGGTCCCGTAGCCGATCCTCGTGAAATTGAGTCGTCGTCACCTGCCCGTCTACAATCGCCACTGCGATGCAATAAGGAAGACTGTGATCGGCCGTCTCTTTGGATGTAGGATGGTACTTCGAGGGGTCGGCCAAAATATCGACGGCGCGCGCGATCGTGCGCACTTCCACCTCCTGCACTTCTTCGGGCCGGATCTGGTGCTGGCGCACGAGCTTGAGCGTGGCCGTGATCGGGGAGTGGGTCAGCGCCTCCGTAGGAAATGCCTTCATTGCGCACTCGGTGATACGATAAGAGTCCCCGAGGCCCGCAGTAAGGAGCTCCGGGGCGAAGTCCCCCCCGAGGGTGTCCATCAGGCCCTCCTTTCCTTCGAAGATCGCCTCTGGCCCCGTGTAGCCTTGACGGGCCAGAAGGGCCGCAAGTACCCCGGACTGCACGGCCAGCGGATCCACCGTGTTCTTCATCATCGTGAGCTTGCCTGCCGTGACTGCGCCGAGGGTCATATTGTGGCAACCGGAGATGCCAATCGCATGGACCATTTGGTCTACGGTGAGGTCGAGCATCTTGCCCGCCGCCACAGGGGAGGCCAGCTGGGTAAGAGAAGCATGGTGCCACTTCCGTTCGCGCAGCCCCGGGAAAGCGAACTCGCAGAGCCTCTGTTCAAATTCGTATGCCAGGACAACGGCGGTGATCAGGTCTCGGCCGCACTTGTGTTCCCGCTCGCCCAGGGCCAGGGGCGCCGCAATCAGGTCACTCGGATGACTGGGATCCTGCTTCCAGTAGATGTCGTTGTAGTCGAGCACGCGGATCATCAGGCTGTTCAGGAAGGAGGCGTGGTAGGCCGAAGTCCGCCAGCCCGATCCGAACACGGTGGCCTCCGGCTTTCCCCCCATTTCCTTGTATACTTCGTGGGCAATCTGAACGTCCGGGGCATGGTAACCGCCCAGCGCACATCCGATCGAGTCGAACAGGAAACGCTTGGCCTGATGAACAACCGCCGCAGGCAGATCCTCGTAGCGCAGACTTACAGCGAATTCCGCCCATTTGCGAGCAATCGTATCCACGTTTCTCCTCCGCAAGTTTGGCCTCGCGATCCCAAGCGTTCCCCTTCAGCCTCCCTCGCCGATCGGCAAACCCGAATCCGGTGGCAGAGGTGGCAGGCCGAGGCGTTTTCGCGTGTACGGAATAAGCCCCCCGGCCTCAAAAATGCCGAGCACTTCTTTGGGCAGAGGCGGAAACGAAAAGCAACCTGCCCGACAGCGCAATTCTCCCCGCTCCAGATCGACCTCCACGATCTCGCCCGCTTCCATAGCCTCCACAGCGTCCGGGGCTTGAATAACCGGCAAACCGGCATTGATGGCGTTGCGGAAGTAGAGCCGGGAGAAGGACTTTGCTACCACCGCTCCGACACCCGCGTACTTGAGGCAGAAGGCTGCCTGCTCCCGTGAGCTGCCGCACCCAAAGTTGCGACCAGCGACGACGAGATCGCCAGGCTGCACCTGCCCGGCAAACTGAGGATCCAGATCCTCCAGGGCGTGGGAAGCCATCTCCTTTGGGTCTGTCACCGTATAGGTGTACTTGCCCGGGAAGATCACATCGGTGTTCACGTTGTCGCCGTACTTCCACACCCGGCCTCGAATGATCCCCATGGCTTCTCCCTAAAGTTATCTCCTCTAAGCCACCTCATCCTCCTGCTCAGAGGAACTCGCGCGGATCCGTAATGACCCCGCGAATCGCCGAGGCTGCGGCCGTAGCGGGGCTGCAAAGGTAGATCTCTGCTTCGCGGTTTCCCTGCCGGCCCTTGAAATTCCGGTTGGAAGTGCTCAAACTGACTTCGCCCCGGGCGGGGATGCCCTGATGACTGCCCATGCAGGGGCCACAATTCGCATTGAGGATGACCGCTCCAGCCTCCGCCAGGATCTCGAGGTAGCCGGCGCGGAGCGCATCCAAATAGACCTGCTGCGAAGCCGGCACCACCAGCATCCGCACGTCGGGATGAATTTTCTTCCCTCTCAGAATGCGTGCGACAACAGCGAAATCCTCAAGCCGTGCGTTTGTGCAGGACCCGAAGAACACCTGATCGACACGCGTCCCGGCTACTTCTGACACGGGCTTGACGTTGTCGACCGAGTGGGGGCAGGCCACCTGCGGTTCAAGATCGCGCACCTCAAGCTCGTGAACTTGCGCAAACGGGGCATCCGGGTCTGAGCGGACCACTTCGAACTCTCGCCTCGCCCTCGGACGCACGTACGCAAGGGTCACCTCGTCCGGCTCCACGTAACCCGTCTTCGCCCCCATCTCCACGGCCATATTGGCCAGGACAATCCGACCGGCCATGTCCATATTGGCCACCGCCTCGCCTGCGAACTCCACGGCCATGTAGTTGGCCCCTTCCGCGCCGATCTTCCCGATGGCGTACAGCATCAGGTCCTTGGGGTACACACCCATGGGCGGCACGCCGCGAAAGAGGACTCGTATCGTTTCGGGTACCCTTAGCCAAATGCGACCGGTGGCCATAATCACGGCCATTTCCGAGCGACCAATTCCGGTTCCAAACGCCCCGACGGCCCCGTAGGTGGTGCTGTGGCTGTCCGAGCCCACGATAAGGAGACCCGGGAGAGCAAACCCCTCTTCCAGCATGACCTGGTGGCAAACGCCGCGATGGACGTCGAAGAAATTCCGAATCCCGTGCTTTTTCACGAACTCGCGCACTTCACGGTGATTCTCGGCGAACTTCTCGTTGGGAGGAGGAGAAGCGTGGTCGAGGATGATTACGTGGAGTTCCGGATCGTAGAGCCGTTCCACCCCGATCGACGCGAAGGTTTTCGCGATGGCGGCCGTATTGTCGTGGGACATGGCGTAGTCAGGCACGACCTCGACGATCTCGCCGGCCGTCACGGGTCGTCCCGCCTTTCTTCCGAGGATCTTCTCGGCAAACGTCTTGCCCATCAGTCTACTCCCGCTTCGTCCAGCGCCACCAGCTACCCCCCTCGGCTCGTGTCGCTCCCTACGGTCGTGCCGAGCCGAGTAGGTCGAATATATCACCGCCCCCTTACTTTGTCAATCCCTTTCGCCCCTACCCCTCCCGGGCCAATCCCTCGCAAATTGCCCTTGCAGGACAGCGGCGAATGGGTTTAATTGAGCCGAGTGAAGATGACGTTCGTGTCGCAGCCCGCATCTAACGGTGGAGAGTTTCGCTATGGACATTCCGGCTGGACGTCTTCTGGAGCGTTTTCTTCGCTATGTCCGGATCGACACCCAATCCCGGGAAGGAGTTAGCGAGTATCCGAGCACCGAAGGCCAACGGCAATTCCTGGAGCAATTGGCGGCCGAGCTGCGGGAGTTGGGATTGCGTGAGGTCGAACTCGATCCTCATTGCTACCTTACGGCCACTTTGCCAGGGAACGTGGACGTGCCGGTGCCGACCATCGGCCTCATTGCCCACGTGGACACTTCGCCTGAAGTCAGCGGGGCCGGCGTGAAGCCCATCGTTCACGCCAACTACGCGGGCCAGGAGCTCCAGCTTCCAGGGGACCCAACGGTCAAGCTCTCACCCGAAACGGACCCCGAGCTGGCCGAGTGCATCGGGCACGACCTGATCACCTCCGACGGCACCACCCTCCTGGGGGCAGACGACAAAGCGGGAATCGCCGAGATCCTCACCGCCGTGGAGTACCTTCTCGCCCATCCTGAGATTCCGCATGGGACCCTCCGGTTGGCCTTCACCCCCGATGAGGAGGTCGGCCGAGGGACCGACTTCTTCGACGTAGGCCGATTCGGTGCTCGCTACGCCTACACCGTCGATGGAGGTAGCGTCGGCGAAGTTGAGAACGAGACCTTTTGTGCCGACAGCCTGACCGTTCGCTTCCACGGCGTCAACGTCCACCCGGGTTATGCCAAAGGGAAAATGGTCAACGCGATCAAGCTGGCGGCCCGAATGGTGGACCGGCTGCCCAAGACGCGGATGTCTCCCGAGACCACGGAGGGGCGCGAAGGCTATGTCCATCCCCACGCCGTCGAAGGGGGCGTGGAACTGGCCGAAGTTCGTTTCCTGATCCGCGATTTCGAAGTGGAGGGGTTGAAGCAAAAGGAGCGCTACCTTAGCCGTCTGGCCGCACGCGTCGCGCAAGCCTATCCCGGCGCCCGGGTAGAGGTGCAGGTCAAAGAGTCGTACCGCAATATGCGGTACAAGCTCGAGGAGGAACCGCACGTCGTCCAGTACGCTCTCGAGGCGATCCGAAGGGCGGGCCTCGAGCCGAAGCTGGCCAGCATCCGAGGTGGGACCGACGGTGCTCGACTCTGCTACCAGGGCCTCCTCACTCCCAACCTGTTCACGGGGGGACACAATTTCCATTCCCGACGGGAATGGATCTCGGTCCAGCATATGGTAAAGGCCGTCGAGACGCTTGTGCACCTGGCACAGATATGGGCTGAGAGGGCCGTTGGCGCGAAGCCTTAACGGGTCCGGCTCCGAAACACGCGACTTGCAACGGTGGGAATAGGCGAAAGGGCATCCTTGTTGGTTAAGAAGTTCAGCCCTAATCATCCGAGGAAGCGCCGGGCAGAGCAGCTTACTATGCGCCGTGAAGGGTAAGATCGCCAATCAACGAGGAGGAGCACCATGCTGAGCAAGGAACTGGAGACGAAGTTGAACGAGCAGATCAACGCCGAACTGTACTCCGCCTATCTCTACCTGTCGATGTCGGCGTTTTGTGACGCCAGTAATCTTCCCGGCTTCGGCCACTGGATGCGCAAGCAGGCACAGGAAGAAGTGGGCCACGCCATGAAGATCTTTGCGTTCGTCAACGATCGCCAGGGCCGGGTTGTCCTGCAGGCCATCCCCGAGCCCCCGAAGGATTTTGGCTCACCCCTTCAGTTGTTCGAGGCCGTGTTGGAGCACGAGCGCAAAGTGACGGGGATGATCCACACGCTCTACACCCAGGCGGTACAGGAGAAGGATTACCCCACCCAGACGTTCCTCCAATGGTTCATCAACGAACAGGTGGAAGAGGAAAAGACGGCGAGCGAAATCGTGGAGGCTTTGCGGATGGTGGGGGACAAAGGGCATGCCTTGTACATGCTCGATCGGCAGCTGGCGCAGCGTTAAGGGCCGCGACCTTGACTCCGGAGGCCAAGCCCTCGGCTCGTCACGGATCCGGTCAGGGCTCGGGGCTTCCTACGCGTTCACTCCTCACGGTAGCCTCTGACCTGCGGTACGGCTGAGGCATTTCCTCGACCTTTGGGACTCGACCCATCGCACACCCCTGTTCCGCCCCGCGGGCAGGGGTGTCTCCTGTTTGGCGGGAATGATGGCCGCTCGACTCGCTTCGAGGAAGAATCGCGTTCGGAGAAGTAGCCTGCCCCCTCGGAACCGCCCCCACTTTTCCGAATGCTCGGAGACCCCCTCGGGTAGAGTTAAGACCGGGTCTTTTGGAAAGCCGGAGCGAAACAGCGCCCCCCTCTGCAACGGACGCTCGGTGCGGCTCTCTTCCCCGCCCTGGTCACCCCGAGAACCTGTTCTTTACCCCGCAGGATGCTACCCCTGGTAGTCTCACTCGTACCAGAATTCGTAGACGTCGTCGGCGGTAAAGGGATATTGCCAGTCGTTGATCAGCGTAAGGCGGATTCCGTCAAACTCGAAGGCCAAGGAGTCGCTGAACAAATAGCCGCGTACGATGTAGGCCTGCCGGCTCAAGTCCCCGATGTACACGGTGAGGTTGGGCCCGCTCGACCGGAACCACAGCTGGTACCGGTGCTTCAGCATTTTCTCAAGATTTACCTTCTCGAGGAGGAGCTTGCCCCGCGAACTGCCCTGGAGGTGCCGCACATGAGGCTCCCAGAAAAAGCTCTCCGGCACCAGAAGAGTGCCGTTCTTTGTGCGCACCTTGATGGCCGTCCAGGAATAGACCGCACCGTATGCGTGGAAGGTACCCTCCGCCTGGCGGTCCGATCGGAACAGCCCCTCCACCCAAATATTCTCGTCCGAGAGGTATACCTTGAAACGATCGCCTTCAATCTCGTTGCCCAGCGGGTAAAGGACTCGTTCCTCGTAGCCTGCGATCACCACCCGATCAATTCGATCGTAGGCCACCCGGATCTGGATCACGAACTCCTCCCCGTCGGCCGTCAGCGTCCCGTACCATTCCCCATCGTACCTCTCCTGCGGATCCGTGGGACTCGCACAAGCTATGAGGAGGGAGAGGATGATTGCTCCTACGAGGGTCGTCCCAACCTTCCAACTACCGCAGCCATGAGCCACTTCACTTCCCTCCCGGAGGCTTCGCTCGGATTGCGAAACCCCATCATTCAAACGACACTGACCGCCTCACGCTCCCTGCTCCGACGAGCGGGATTGATCCGGGCACGACGCGGACCCTCGCTTTGCCCGGCTAGAGGAACGCAGTGCGTCTCACACACTTCCCGTTGCGCGCGTAAAGTTCCAGTAGTCAAGGCCCACGTTGCGACGGGCCCGTTCGAGCACACCCTTCGCCACTTCTCGGGCCTTCTTAGCACCCATTTTCAAAATGTCGAAAACGAGGTCAGGATGCTCCAGGTAATACTGCCTCTTTTCCCGATAGGGAGCGAAGTGGTTCCAGATCACCTCGATGAGCTCGCGCTTCACATCGGCGTACCTTAGGCCGGGCCTGAGGTAGCGCTCCCGGAGCTCCGCCCGCCCCTCCGGGGATAGGAACAGGCTGTAAAGAGCGAAGAGGGTGCATTTATCGGGATTCTTCGGTTCGTGGACAGGGGTGGAGTCGGTGACGATGGACATGACCCGTGAGCGAAGCGTTTCGTAGTCCGCGAAGATATCGATCGTGTTGCCGTAGGACTTGGACATCTTCTGACCGTCAATGCCAGGCACCACGGCTACATCCTCCGCGATGTCCGGCTCGGGCACAACGAAGGTCTCGCCGTACGTGGCGTTGAAGCGGAGGGCGATGTCGCGCGTCATCTCCAAATGCTGCTTCTGATCCTTGCCCACAGGCACCAGCTCCCCTTCGTAAAGCAGGATATCGGCGGCCATCAGGACGGGATAGCTGAAAAGACCATGGTTTGGGGTAATTCCCTTCGCGATTTTGTCCTTGTAGGAGTGGGCTCGCTCCAACAGTCCGACGCTCGTGACGTTAGATAGAAGCCAGGTCAGCTCAGTGACCTCGGGGACATCGCTTTGCACCCAGAACACGGCGCGTTCCGGATCAATCCCCAGCGCCAGGAAATCGCAGGCCGCCTCAAAGGTCCGGCGCCGCAGCAGTTCAGCGTCGAAGACAGTAGTCAAGGCATGGTAGTTTACGATGAAACAAAAAAGGGTATTGTTGGGATCGGCCTGATAGGCGATCATTCTTCGCATCATCCCGAAGTAGTTGCCAAGGTGGAGCGCTCCGGACGGCTGAATTCCCGACAACACCCGCATCCTTTCCCTCCGCCTTTCCGTCAGCCTTCAACTCTCGCCCATCACCATTTCCGCCGGGAAAGATACTGGGATTCGCCCCCTAAAACAAGGGCTTTACCCATCTCCCGCGTCGTCCATCCCAGAGCCTTATGCCGGATGTGGCCTTCCGGCTAGAGAATGCGCGGTTTTCGCTGCGGAGCGCGCCGGCGGGACACTGGGGCATGCTTATCGCAGGTCTCCGTAGGTGCAAGGTCTCTGCGGAAAACCTCACTGATCACTTGGGGACAGTAAGGGGTAGCTTGCTTCTTGGTCTCTGCGCAGATGGGAATGCGCACAACCCCCTCGGGCATTTCGAAATCTACCACCGGCAGTTCCAGGGCCTCATGGGCTTCCTTCATCAGATTGGCCCAGATGGGCAGCGCCACAACCGCTCCGGAACTCCCGGGCCCGAGCGTGAGTTTGGGCTGATCAAACCCGACCCACACTCCAGCCACGAGCTGCGGGGTATAGCCGATGAACCAGGCGTCGGTGAACTCATTGGTGGTGCCGGTTTTGCCAGCGGCCGGGCGAGTGAAGCCCCATACCGTCCTGGCGGTCACCCCGGTGCCGTGGTCCAGCACACTGCGCAGGAGATCCGTCATGATGTACGACGTCTCCGCGCTCAGCACTTCCTTGCGCTTGGGAACGTTCTCCTCGAGCACGTTACCGAACCGATCCAGTACCCGGAGGATAGCCATCGGCTCGCAGTACACACCGTGGTTGTCGAGGGCAGCAAAGGCTGCCGTGAGCTCGAGGGGTATAACTTCCGTGGCCCCAAGGGCGATGGCATCGACGGCGGGCAGGGGGGTGCTGATCCCCAGCTTATGAGCGTAGTCGACCACACGACGCGGAGGGACGACCTCCTGCACCAGCCGGGCGGCCACAAGGTTCAGGCTCCTTGCCAGGCCTTCCCGGAGCGTCGTAGGCCCTCCCTGCGAGCCATCGTAATTCTGCGGCGCCCAGCGAGAGCCATCGGGCATGAAAAGGACCACCGGCTGATTCAACAGCTCGAACGTAGGCATGTACCCGTTGTCGACCGCCGCCGTGTAGGCGATCGGCTTGAACGCCGACCCTGGTTGACGCAGCGCCTGCACCGCGCGGTTGAACTTGGACTCCCGGAAGTCCCGTCCTCCAATCATCGCCAGGATGTAACCCGTGCTGGGATCCAGCACGACGACCGCTACCTGGACGGGAGCTTTGGCGGTGAGTACGGAATCTAACCAGGCGGTGTCGGCCAAGGCCGCCCGGTAGGACCGACCGCGCAGGTCTTCCTCCGTGACGAACTCCCGCCACTTCCCGCTGCGGATCCACTGGCGATTGATCTTCTTCTGCAGATTCCTGAGGTGGCTGGCCACAGCCTCGTCGGCGGCTTTTTGCACTCGGGTATCGAGGGTAGTGTAGACGGAGTAGCCCTCCCTGTAAATCGACTCCCCGTATTTGGCCTGCAGCTGAAGTCGCACGTACTCGGTAAAGTAGGGGGCAATCCCGAGTGCCTCATCCTCGCGACTCGCTACCACCCCCAAGGGGGCCGCCACGGCTTTCTCGTACTGCTGGCGGGTGATATACCCCACTTTCCACATCCGGCGCAGGACAAGGTCACGGCGTCTCTTCGCTGCCTCTGGGTATTTCAGAGGACTGAGCCTTTCCGGGCGCTGAAACAGAGCTGCAAGAAGGGCGCATTCCTCCAGCGAAAGCTCCGATACGTCCTTCCCAAAGTAGAACTGGCTTGCCGACCGGACCCCGTAATTGCCGTGCCCCAGATACATGTGGTTGAGGTACATCTCGAGAATTTCTCGTTTCGTGTAGGTCCGCTCGATCTGGATCGCAGTGATGATCTCGCGGATCTTGCGATCGATGGTCTTCCGCAGCCCAAGGTAAAGCTGGCGAGCCAGCTGCTGCGTAATGGTACTGCCACCCTGCGACGGACTCAGCGTCACAAGATCGATCAGGATCGCCTTAGCGAACCGAGCCGGCACAAAACCCCAGTGCTTGAAAAAGCGGTGATCCTCGGTTGCGACCACCGCCTGCCAGAGGTAGTCAGGCACCTCGTCGAGGGAGGCAAGGGCTCGTTTCTTGTAGAACAGCTCCTTGATCAGCTTGCCGTCCAGGGAATAAATCTTCGTAGCCAGCTCAGGCTCGTAAACCTCAAGCTGCTGCAAACTGGGCAATCCCCTCACAATGTGGATCGCGTATACGGGCAGGACCACCACGAGCACCGCCAGGGCAATCCGTGCGATCCTGCGCTTGTTTTCGATCAACCGGGCACCCCGGCCTGGAATCCTTTTTCGCACCCGCCTTACCACCTTGTCACCGCTTCAGCCCCGTACCTTGGCGTCCTGGTCTACCCATCGCGCCTCCGCGCGCGCCCTTCTCGCGGTCATCCTCAACTGACGATCCCATTGGGGCAAGACCCACCGACGCGGAGACGGAATCGATCCTACGCGCCGGCGGCTTTTCCTTCTATCCGCACCCGTTCCAGCAGCAGCTCCTCCTGCCCCTTAGCCCCCGGGCTACAGGACCATCTCTTCAACGAGACCCTATTATCGTCGAGTTCCCCGAATGTGAACTCGTGCAACCACTCGCCGGGGTTGAGGAAAATCCCGCTCTCCCTTGCCAACAGTCGCCGCTTGTGAGTGTGAGCAAGCACAACGAGGTCAAAACCGGAGGCGAGCATTTGATCCGCAAAGCGAATGTAGTCGGAATCGTCCAGCTCCCGATGGGGATGAGCATTGCGTCTCCGGCTCAACCTGGCGGCCCAATGGGCGAAGGCGTAGCCCAAATCGGGGTGGAGCCAACGAAACAGCGTGATATTCACCGGATTCTGGAGCATGCGTTTGAGCAGGCGATAGCCGCGGTCATCGCGGCGCAGCCCATCCCCGTGGCTCACGTAGATTCTGCGCCCCAGGTGCAGCAGCACCGCCCGTTGACGATAGGTCGCAATACCCACCCTTGTGGGGAAAAAGTCCCGCATCCAGAAGTCGTGGTTGCCCGCCACGTAGTCGACGCCGAGGCCCCGTTCCACCAGATCCGCGAATTTAGCCAGGACACGAAAATGCTCGGCAGCCACAACGTACCGGTATTCGTACCAAAAATCGAACAGATCCCCGCAGATTACCAGATGATCCCGCAACGGGTCGAGGTGGTCGAGAAACGCCATCAAGCTGTTCCGTTTGTGCTGTTCCTCCTCAGCCGATCCCTCACCCAGGTGGGCGTCGCTTAAGAAGAGGATCCGTCGCTGCGAAGAAATCTCCCGCACCCCTCTCGACAACTCCTCTGTCGCCTGTCGTTGCCCCTTCACCATCGGATCACCACCGCGCCCCACGAAAAGCCCGCGCCGAAGGAAGCCAGAACTACGATGTTTCCGTCTTGGATTTTCCCTTCAACTACTGCTTCGTGTAAGGCAATCGGGATCGAGGCTGCCGTCGTATTACCGTAGCGAGCGATGTTGCTGTACACGCGTCCCACCAGGCCGAGCCGTTCGGCCACCGCGTCGGTGATCCTCTGGTTCGCCTGATGCGGGACCACAAGGTCCACGTCCTTCACGCTGAGGCCGCAGTTCGCCAGCGCTTCCTCAATCACCTCCGGGAAGCGGAGTACGGCCTGCCGGAATACTTCCCGCCCGTTCATCTTGGGATAGATCGAGCCGCGATCGATCATCTCGTGCGTGAGGCGCGGATTCTTCCGGCTCCCCGGGTCCTCGAGCCATAGATCGAAGGCGTGGGTGCCATCGGTGTGGAGTGCAAACCCCAGGATCCCCCGTTCCTCCTGGGTAGCTTCCAGAACGACGGCCCCGGCCCCATCGCCAAACAGCACGGCCATGTCCCGCCCACGGGGGGTGAGGTCCAACCCGGAGGACTGCACTTCCGCTCCTACCACGAGGGCCTTTGTGCAAGCGCCCGTGCGAATAAACTGATCCGCCACCGCCAGGCCGTAGACAAAGCCGCTGCACTGGTTGCGAATGTCCACCGTAGGGATCGGGGGCAACCCGAGCTTCGCCTGCAGAAGGGGTCCGGAGCCAGGGATGGGATAGTCTGGACTGAGGGTCGCGAAAACCACCAGATCGATTTCGGCGGGAGACAGGGCAGCCCGCTCCAGAGCCTGCCTGCAGGCTTCGACCGCTAGATCGGACGCACCTATACCCTCCTCTGCCCAATGCCTCTGGTGGATACCCGTGCGTTCAACGATCCACTCCTCCGTGGTGCCCACCAGGGGTGCGAGCTCGGCGTTCGGAACGATGCGCGGTGGGACATACATCCCTGTGGCTCTTATACGCGAGCGCCGCATCCTCCGACTCCCGTCAGGACACCGGCGGAGCGGCCCAACTTGCGCTCCTCCGCTTTCGCTCTTGCGGATCCAGAAGAGCGCAAGATCATGGGCAGGAATAGTCGCGGCATGAGGATACGATCGACAATCACGTACGCAAACGCTGCGTAGAGAAGCCCGATCAGAAGATCGACGATGTAATGCTGATTCAGGTACACCGCCGAGAACCATACACCCGCCGGATAGAGGGCAAAGAGTAGAGGGTAGCGGCGGAAGCGCCGATACCCAAAGAAACTGATGACCACAGGATATGCCCCGTGCAGGGAGGGCACCGCGGCAAAGTGATTCGGATTAAACCCACCCCACAGGGTCTGAAAGAATTTCATCTTCAGCATTCGGTCCACGTTGATCAGGGAACCCGCTCCCAATCCCCAGTAACTGGTCGGGGGAGGCTGCGCGAAGCCCTCGTGGTACACGTACCATGGTGGAGCCGCGGGAAAAATGAGAAACGTAGCTAAGGCCGAAAAGTTCAGCACGGTGAGCGTCCAAACGAAGCGGTAGAAGTTTTCCCTCTCATCCAAGGTGTGCCAGAACACCCAGCCCAATACGAGCGGGAGACCAAAATGGAGGGTATAAAACAGGCCCCCTGAGGCGTCAAAAACGGACTTGAGGACAGTCCCATCCCAGCGCAGCTGCCAGTCCTGAAAATAGAAGCACGGTATCTGCCCGCCGAAGGCCCAGCTGAAAAGGGAGTGCTCCCAGCGGTACGGCGCGACCGTGTGCACCACGCCCCTCAAGTTATCCACGATGCCCCGCATCATGTCATAGGCGATCCAAAAGAGCACGAAGGGAGACCAGTCAATCAAAAAGCGCTTGCTCCGTTCCTTTCCGAAAAGAAGGGAAAGGGCCAGCAGGGCCAAGAAAACGTGGTCGGGTCGCACCCGAATCGCCTGGTTTACGAGAATGAGATAAGCGACCACCGCTCCGAGCACGTACAGTCGCCATCGGTGGTCCGGGCTCCGTAGCTTTTCCAGGATAGCCTTACTCACTGTCCTCCTCATCGCGAACGGCATGGGCGCGTTTCCTCAGGAGCGCAACCTCCTGGAGGCCACCACCTTTCCATTCCACGACCTGGAAGCCGCTGCGTTCCCACTCCGCCTCGACCTCCGCACGGGTACGCAGCCTGAGCCTCCAGCCCAGCAGCGCTCGCAGGCGGTTCAGCCGGCCAGGGGGACTGATCGTAACCACCGCGGTTCCTCCCCTGCGGAGGACCCGCTCCATTTCGCGCCATAGGGCTGGCTGGTCGGCAACGTATTCGGTGAGCCCCACTGCCGTGAGCAAGTCTGCGCAGGCCGCAACTAAGGGGAGATGGGAAGCATCGGCCACGATTGTCCTGATACCCCTTGCTTTCGCCCGCTGAGCCATCCGGAAACTCCAGTCGACACCGACGTGGAGGCCCGTCCAACCCACACCCAACGCAGCCGACCCGTCGCCACAGCCTACATCGAGCCAGAGCCCGGTCTCCGGCGCGCCGGCCAGCAGCCTTCGCACCTGTCGGAGCTCCATCTCTCTGACCCAGCGCAAGGGCGGCAACCGCCTCACGGCGGCACAGAGTCGCCCCCACTTGTCCCATCTCCTGCGCGCTGCTGCCGGTGTGTTTCTCTCGAGGCCCACGGGCGACCCTGCCTGTTCCACAGCTCCGGTGGCTCCGCAGAAAAGGGGCCTGGAGCCTCACGTGACAAGCCGTGCCAACCAGCTGCGTCGGATCGTAATGGCGTTTTCGGGACAGGACTCGGCACAGCACCAGCAGTCGATGCACCGCTCGTACTCGAACCGAGGATGCCGGTCCATGGTGATGGCTCCCATCGGGCAGTGGCTGGCGCAAATCCCGCAACCGCTGCATTGGCGCACGTCCACACCGGGGTGAATCCAAATCTGGCCTCCGAAGAAACGGAAGATGGGACGCGGAACGCGCCGCAGCATCCGATTGCTTGGCAACGGAAAGCGACCGAGCGGGAAGGGAGCCAGCGGGGCCCCGACATCCACCCGTTCGAATTCCGCGCTCGTGAGCCCGGATTCGATCGCGATCCGATTCGTGTCGATTTCCAGCGGGTGAAAACCGAGGGCCGATGCGGCGGCCAGATCTACCGCCACCCCGTCCCGCGAGGCCAACAGGACTCCCGTCCGCACCACCTCCCCATTCGCTGGTCCGTTGCCGACCATGGCGTCGATCCCGTCCATAAGGGTGACGGTGGGCTCGGTCAGGCGGTAAAGCTCAACCAGCACCCGCGCGAAATCCTCCGGATGGGGAGCGCGGGCGTGCCAATTCGCTTTCTCTCCCCCAGGCAGACAGCCGAACATATTCTTCACCGCTCCTGAGAAAAGGGTCAGATTGTGCGTCTTGAGCTTCGGCACATTGATGACAAGGTGAGCCCTCTCGGTCACCCACCGGCTCACGAAAAAGCGCAGCCCGTTGGTTCCGACCTCCGTAACGCCGTCGGTCTCGAAACGAGCCAGCTCGGCACCCGTTCTCTCGGCCACGTCTAGAAAACCGGTCTTCTGCCAATAACGGCGAAGGGGACCGCGTAGCTGCGGCGGACTGTCTCCGATCACTGCCCGCGCACCGCGCCCCTGCACGTAGCGAATCACCGCTTCCAGAACAGCCGGATGCGTAGTAACAGCCTCTTCCGGTGGTCGATCGGAGAGCATGTTCGGCTTTACCAGGACGGTCATCCCCCGGCCCAGTACGCGTCCCCCTTCGAGACACCGGTCCAACAGCTCGTGCACGGCCTGCTCAACGGTGCTCCGATGGTAGTCGTGGACAGACGCGCCGAAAACGACGGCCTGCGAAGGTAGGTTGCTCGTTTCCTTCTCACGCCCGGACAAAGTATTTCCCCGTCAATTGAGTGGCCAGGCTTTTTAACTCGAGGCTTAGAAGGGCTGCCAAGACCCGTCCTGGCTCTTCGCCGAGCTCGGCGGCCAGGTCGTCAATATGCTTCGGCTCCTGCGAAAGGGCCTCGAATACCCGTTTCTCCAGACCGACAAGCGGAGGCGCTGGCTCCCGCCGGGCTTCGCGCAAGAGGCTCGGTAGCTGGGGGCGGATCTCATCCAAAATGTCGTCGGCCGATTCGACCAGCTTGGCCCCCTCCTTAATAAGGCGATTGGTTCCGCGACTCTTCTCACTGGTCACATTGCCCGGAACCGCGAAGACCTCGCGGCCTTGCTCAAGGGCGTACCGAGCGGTGATCAGAGCGCCGCTCTTGTCCCCCGCCTCCACGACCAGCGTCCCCACGCACATTCCGGCGATAATCCGATTCCGACGCGGGAAGTTTGGTGCGTCGGGTTGCGCTCCCAAGGGAAACTCCGTGAGGAGCGCCCCTTGCGCGGCAATCTTGCGCGCCAGGTCCGTGTTCTCCCCCGGATAGATCACGTCCAGGCCACTACCGAGTACCGCCACGGTCCGGCCCCCAGCCTGGAGGGCTGCCCGGTGGGCAATCGTATCCACTCCTCGCGCCAGTCCGCTCACGATGGTTAGGCCCCGCTCCGCCAACTCCCGGCACAGCTTCTCGGTCATCACTCGGCCGTAGGCAGTCGGAGTCCGTGTTCCCACTACCGCCAGAAAGGTCTCCTTTTCGCTCTTCAGAGTCCCCTTGCAGTAGAGAAGAGGAGGCGGGTCGGGAATCTGCTTCAGTGCCTTCGGGTACTCCGGATCCCAGTACGTAACGAACTGTACGCCGAGTTGCTGGGCTCTTCGTATCTGCTCCTGGGCAAACAGAGGATTGGCTTCGGTCTTGGTCCTCTCCGCAAGCGTCCGATCGATCCCGTCGACCCGACACAGCTCTGCGAGGCTCGCCTTTAGTACCGCCGCCGGTGATCCCAGCTTTCCCACAAGGGCCAGGATGCGCCTCGGTCCCAGGCCCGGCACACAGAGCAGCGTCAGAAGCCCTTCGACGTCCATCCATCGTTACCCCACATGGACTCCAATCCCCTCCTGCGAACGCACCTCCTCAAGTTTTTTCCACAGCTTGTGGACCAGTTGCGACAGGTTTTCCCCGGTAACGGAGGAGATCGTAAGCCAGCCTCTCGCTTGGGCCAGGTCTCGTTTTCTTTCCCCTTCGTCGGGGGGAAGGAGATCCATCTTGCTCAGGGCAACAAGCGCCGGTCTTTCGGCCAGCGCCGGATCGTATTGCTCCAGCTCGAATCGGAGTATCGCGAGGTCGCGCTCCGGTTCCGGGTTTGTGGCCTCGATGAGGTACAGGAGCACCCTCGTCCTCTGAAGGTGGCGCAGGAACTGATGGCCGAGTCCTTTACCCTGGTGAGCCCCTTCGATCAAGCCGGGGATGTCGGCCATTACGAAGCTCTTCCCCTCGTCCACACGCACCAGCCCGAGATTCGGGGTCAGGGTGGTGAACGGGTAGTCGGCAATTTTCGGGCGCGCGGCGCTGACCCTGGAGAGGAGCGTCGACTTTCCGACGTTCGGCTTGCCGACGATTCCGACGTCGGCCAGAAGTCTCAATTCAAGTTCGATCCAGCGTTCCTCGCCCTCTTCCCCAGGCTCCCACTCGCGCGGCGCCTGATGAGTCGGGGTAGCGAAGCGGGCGTTCCCTCTTCCGCCCTTTCCGCCGCGAGCCACCACACACCGTTGTCCCGGCGCCACCAGGTCGGCGATCACCTCCCCCGTGGCAGCGTCGCGGATCACGGTGCCCACCGGGACCTTCAGGATCACGTCTTTGCCCCGACGGCCGTGGCGCAGTCCCCCTTCGCCGTGCTGCCCCCTCTCCGCGTGAAAATGCCTCCGGAATCGAAAATCCAGCAACGTCCCGAGATTGGGGTCGGCCTCCACGATGACGCTTCCTCCATCCCCCCCGTCGCCACCGTCAGGTCCCCCCTTCGGGACAAATTTCTCGCGCCGAAAGCTCACGCAGCCACTTCCCCCGTGACCCCCACGGACGAAGATCTTCACGTAGTCGACGAACATGAATTCGCAACCCTATCCAGGCCTCCGCCACCGGTCACCTTTGAAACGATCACCTCTCCGGGGAGGTCGATCCGGCTTTACCAGCGAGACCAGTGACCATGCTTCTCTCCCCCGGGCACCCCGAACCTCCCGATCCGGCCAGGAAAGGTCCAAGCCTCGAGGTCACACGAATTGATCCATGTTCTCAACGATCGCGGCACCGAATTCGGAGCACTTGATTTCCGTGGCGCCTTCCATTTGCCGCGCCAGATCGTAGGTCACACGCTTCTGCTGGATCGTTGCGCTCAGGGCCTCTTCGATCAGGGTGGCGGCTTCATCCCAACCCAGGTATTGCAACATCATGACCCCGCTGAGGATGAGAGAGCCGGGGTTTACCTTATCCAAGCCGGCGTACTTGGGGGCAGTGCCGTGCGTGGCCTCGAAGAGGGCGATGTAGTCCCCGATGTTCGCCCCGGGAGCCATGCCGAGCCCACCCACCTGGGCGGCGGCAGCATCGGAGATGTAGTCCCCGTTGAGGTTGGGGGTGGCGATAATGTCGTATTCGTCCGGGCGCGTCAGGATCTGCTGGAACATGTTGTCGGCAATTCGATCCTTAATGACGATCTTGCCCTCCGGGACCTTCCCGCCGTATTTCTCCGCAGCCTCAGCTTCCGTTATCGTGACGTCGCCAAACTCCTCGCGCGCTACCTGGTAGCCCCAGTCGCGGAAGGCCCCTTCCGTGTACTTCATGATGTTGCCTTTGTGCATGAGGGTCACACTCTTCCGCTTGCGATCGATGGCGTACTGGATCGCCTTGCGCACCAGTCGCTTTGTCCCGTAGATACTGATCGGCTTTACCCCTATACCGGAGTCTTCGCGGATCTCGATCTTCAGCTCCCGGGCCAGGAACTCCCTTACCTTCGCTGCCTCTGGGCTTCCCTGGGGCCATTCGATCCCGGCGTAGACATCCTCGGTATTTTCTCGAAATACAACCACGTCCAGTAGCTCCGGGTGCTTCACCGGCGATGGCACTCCCCGGTACCACTTCACCGGCCGCACGCAGGCGTAAAGGTCCAGAACCTGCCGCAGCGTCACGTTCAGACTTCGGTAACCACCACCCACCGGCGTTGTCAGCGGCCCCTTGATGGCCACGATGTATTCGCGAATTGCGTCGATGGTCTCCTGGGGAAGGACCGCGCCGTACAAGCGTTGGGCCTTCTCACCCGCGAAGATTTCCATCCAAACGATGCGCCGCTTGCCCTTGTAGGCTTTTTCCACCGCCGCATCGAAAACCATGCGCGCGGCGCGCCAGATGTCCGGACCCGTCCCATCCCCCTCGATAAAGGGGATGATCGGATTGTCCGGCACCGACAACCTCCCGTTCACGACCTCGATCTTTTGACCCTCTTTGGGGACCTGAACCCATGACGTTCCCATGGTACACCTCCTCCCTCGTCGTCTCTCGCGCGAGTTGGACCTCCCCTTCCTTACCGCCTAACACCCAAAAAGATTAGCAAAAATCGCCCTCAAAGTCAACGACCGGGGAGTCAGGGAGAGCCGTGTGCACGGCACCCCTCCCCCGCGAAGGGGGTCAAGAGGACTTCGGAAATGGTTGCGACGGACCACAGGAAGGAAAGACAATCCCCCGCCTGCGCTACCAGGGCAGCGCGGCTCACCGCGGTGTAGAGGTGCTCTTGGAGAAATACTCGAGCCTTTTCTCCCTCGTGTCGAGATCCATCCTCTTCAGGAGTCTCCGTAGGGCAAGGAGCCCCACTTTTACATTGCCGAAGCGAGGGGTATTGAGCTCCTTACGGATCGCCCAAAGGCTTGCGTCGGGCTTCTCGCGCACAATGGTACGGATCTTCTCCTCAAGGGCCTCGCTCACCTGCTCGCCCGACTCCTCGCTTTCGCCTTTGCTCTTGACTTCACGGTGATGAACGCGCAGGGATGCCTGCAGGCCCTCTTCCGAGAAACCCGCTGTCGGCACCTCCTTCCCGAAGTCACGCACAGCCTCCTCAATGGTGTCGAAGGCCTTGAGGATATAGTGGAACTCGAGGAGTTCGAAAACTTCGTAGACATCCGGGATCATACCGACAAGCTTGAGGTCCCCGCCCTTCTCGCGCAGGTTCTTGATCTCGCTGATAAAGATCCCCCAGCCTGCGCTGCTGATGTAGTCCACGTCGCTCAGGTCAATAATGATGTTGTAATTGCCGGCAGAGATGAGCCCCTTGAGGGAATTCTCAAGCTCTGAAGAGGTCGTGGTATCGATGTATCCCCCAACCTTAATGACGGCGATGTCGGCACGCGGGCCCTTCTTTTCGACCGTCAGCTGGATCCCTTCCATTGCCCCTTTTCTCCCGGCAGGATGGTCCGGACAAGCAAGGCGAGCCCAATTTAGTCGCAAAACCCCTAAATGTCAAGGGGAAGCTCTGCCTTGGCGCGCCATAAGCCTTTTCGCCTTCTGGATGTGGTAGAGGATGTCCTTCCGAGACGGGTCCATCCTAAGAATATTCTGCCACTCTTCGATCGCCCGTGCGTAGTGGCCCCTGTTGGCGAAGATCACCCCCATGTTCTCGTAGGGGTCAGGATCCAGGGGATCGAGTTCTTTGACCCTCTCGTACGCACGCAAGGCTTCGTCGAGGAGCCCCGCCCGATAGTACGCATTCCCCAAGATATTCCAGGCTTCTTTGTCCCCTGGGTGCGATTGTACCACTCGCCGGAATTCCTCAATCGCCTTCTCGTATTCCTTCCGCTTATAGAAGTGCAGTCCCCGTGCCAGATGCTTCCGCCGCAGCTCCTCGGGTCTTTCACCCTCCCGCTTCCGCGGCGTAAACCGCCCTTCTTCCTTCCGTTCCTTGGGGCGGTCCTGTGACTCGGGGGCCGGAGCGAGGGTTGCGTAACGAATCTCCTCCTCAATGGAGCGCACCAGATCCACAAAGCTCACGGCCCCGTCTTCTCCCAGGCTCTCCTTTTCGCCGCGGCCATCCTCGGGCGACCCGGCAAGCTCGGACTGCAGCAGCGTTTCGATCCCCGCTAAGACGTCCAGATCCGAGAAATCCAGGCCCGACGCCTCGCTGGCCACCTCTGCCTCTTCCCGCTCGGTGCCCCCGCCAAGTTGCTGTTCCAGCTCACGGCTGATCAAGGTCGCAATGTCCTCGGTCGCCCCTTCCTGGCTTTGCGGCGGAAGGCTTCCGCCCGCCTCAGTCAGCTCGTCCAGCTCTCCTTCCGAGGCGAGGAGCAATTCCTCGAGGGAGACCGAAATGGGCAACTCCGTATCCCCTTCCGGGGTCCCCACGCCGGCTTCCGGAGAGGCCACGGCTGCCCGCTCCTCCCCTTCGCTCGCGACGGGGCCCTCTTCTTCCGTCTCAACAAAGGCCTCGAGGAATTCGTCAACCACCTCGGGCACAGCCCGCTCTGGCGGGCGGCCTTCCGTCATTTCCTGACGATCGCGAACCTCCTCGCCCAGTACAGGCTCTGCCGTCTCTTCCTGCGGAAGAGGGCCCGCCTCTTCCTCGACCTCCGGTGCAGAAGGCACCGGCGGCTCGTGAATCACCGGCTCCCCGTCCAGGGTGAGAAGAGGCGCTCCGGGCGGCTTGGGCCGGTTCTTATGGGCGTTGCGGGCAGCGAACGCTTCCCGCATCTGCCGGGTATTGAGGCGGCTGCGCACGAGCTCGTCGTAGATCTTGCTCTCGCTGATCTGGGTGAAGCCATAGCGCTCTGTGTTGAGTTCCTCGCTGATCCGTTTCGGACCATACTCTGGGTGGCGCAGGATGACGTCGTAGATCTTGACCTTCTCCTCGATGCTTAGGTGCTTGGCCTCGATGGAGGTTTCCTCATCCTCGATTTCGAAGGCCTCCAGCCCCCGCGTATCGAAGAGCTTCTTGTAGCGAGTATAGTAAGCGTAGGTGGTGATCCCGGCCAGCTCGCAGGCCTCGCGGATGCTCTTTCCGGCCAGGACCAACCGGTGGGCCTCCTTGGCGCGATTGAACTCCACTTTTTCCGGCGTGAGCTTCTCTTTAACCACAACCACCGTGATGTCGTCGTTCTGGGGCTGCCCCTCCGTGAAGGAGTGAAGCTCATCCCGCAGTTTCTCGACAAAGACCTGCGCCGGCAGGTGTGCGTAGTCGCGCACTACCTGGAGCAACCTCTCCTCACCGAAGAGCTCCCGGCGAGGGTTCATCGCTTCCGTGATCCCGTCGGTGTAGAGAATGATGATGTCGTCTTCGGCCAAGCGGATCGTATCGGACTCGATCGATTTGGCGAACGTGCTTGGATCAGGAAGATCCAAGCCAATCGGCAGCCCCCGCGGGTTCAGGTAGTAGGTCTTGCGCGTGCGGCCGCGGTAGACGATCATCGGATTATGTCCGGCACTGGCGTAGTTCAGGCGTCGGCGGCGGGTGTCGAGGATGGCGTAGAAAATGGTGACGAACATGCCCTTCTTCATGTCCCGCACCACAGCGTCGTTCACCCGCCGCAGGACCTCGGCTGCGTCCAATACCCCTCGGGCCTCTGTGCGCAGCGCCGTGCGGATCATGGTCATGACGAGAGAGCCGGGGACCCCCTTGCCCGAGACGTCCGCCACGGCGATCCCGTACACATCCTTGTCCACTTCGAGGAAATCGTAGTAATCCCCGCCGACTACTTTGGCGGCTTCGTACAGGGCACTGATCTCGTAGCCTTCGATCTGCGGTGCCTCGGAAGGCAGCAAAGCCCGCTGGATGTCCTTGGCCAGCTCGATGTCGCGATCGAGTTCCTGCTTCTCCGCCAGGGTCTTCTCCGACTCCTTGATCTTCTGGGTCATGGAGGTGAAGGCCTTGGCGATCTCGGCCACTTCCGTGCCCTCTTCAACCGCGATCTCCTCCGAGGGCGGACCGCCGCGACCGGCTTCCTTCACCCAGTGGGCGAGGCGACGCAACGGAGAGGTCACAAGATAGACCAGGAAGAAGACCCCGCCGTAGCTGATCAGGAGGAGAATCAGGCTGTTCCGCAATCGCGCCAAACGCAGAGCCCGAATCTCGCGGTTCGCCTCCTCCTTACGGATCCAGATGTGTGCCTGACCGATGGGCGGTTCTCCGTCCCGGATCACCACAGGCGCCGTGATGTCGAACACCTCGACCCCGTCCGGCAGACGATAGTAGGAGGCCCATTCGTTCACCACCTTCCGTGTTGGGGGCACAGTGAATTGCTCTTCGATCTCGAAAAGGCGCGTGCTGAAGAGGATCACGCCGTTTGGATCCACCACAAAGGCCTTGAGAACAAACTGTTCGTTCCCCTTTAACGAACTCTTGAGGGCCCGGCCTGCGAAGAGCTGCATCTCGGTGGGGCTGCTCGCTTCCGCAAGCGCGGAGGCCACGCTATTAGCCACAGGCACGCAGATATCCCGCGCCCGCTGGACATGGCGGGCCACAACCTGGTCATCGACCCTGCCAAACTGGAGGAAGTAGGCCACCCCCACTCCAAGGGTCACGAGGGCGCAGGCGATGACCGTGTAGCGGACTTTAAGTCCTATGGGCACAGAGAGGAGGCGACGCCCCCCACTCTCGCGGAATTTCACGAGCCGGAGCTCGTTGCCCTCCGCGGTCCTCCGGTAGTCGATCTGGTCGACAAGTTTGCGAATGATGAAGATGCCCAGCCCGCCCCGCCGTCCCTTTTCCACATACTCTCGGAGGTCCGGTGGACGCACCCGTCGGGGATCAAAGTAGCGCCCCTGGTCAATGATCGATAGCTCCACCCGGTCGCGCAGACCCCGCACCCTCACTGTGATCGTGCCGCCGGCCTGGCGGTACGCATGTTTGATGACGTTGCTCGCTGCTTCCTCGGCGGCGTAGCGCAGGGCGTTGGCCACGCGCGAGCTACAGCGGTATTTGCGCGTGGCGCGTGCGACGAACTCCCGGATCTCCCTCAGATAGTCCACATGGGCCGGGACGCGCAGTTGTTCCCAATCCGGCTTCTTCATGAGGATCGTAGCTCTATCTCTTCCTTAACAGCTCCCTCGCCTGATCAATCGCGTCGAGAATCCGTTTGTTATAGGGCTGCAGCTTGCGGCACTCTTCCCAAATCTGCAATGCCTTCTCGTAGTCCCCGCTCGTAAAGTACTCCAAGCCTTGCAGGTACTTGGCCCGTACGTCGTTGGTCAGGGGTTCGTCCTTGGCCAGGGCGCGCGCCCTGGCGTCCTCGTACCAGCGGCGCACCTCCGAATTGTCCGGCTGAAGACTGAGGGCGCGTTCGAAAGCCTTCATTGCCGCCGCGTAGTTCTTCTCTGCATAATATCGGATCCCCTGCTCGAAGCTGCTGCCGAAGTCCAGCTGAGCCTCGATGGAATTGATCTTTCCTTGTAGAAGCTTGACGATCTCCGGTCGATCGGCCGCCAACCGCTGGGCTTCCCTGAGCTTGGCCACTGCCTCCCGCTTGTTGTT